>JBCCUY010000586.1:0-1502 GCA_039196145.1 Bacteroidota bacterium | reverse complement strand
GCGGAGGACGGGATTAAGCTCAAAAAAGGAACCTTGAAGCTTACTGCCCGATTGGCCGTTCAGGGGTTTAATGTAGCAGACTCTTTTGGACTTAACAGCCTCCGAATCTTTTATCCTGAAATGGAGCAACGTCAAACACGCTTTCTTAAAAGTGTAGGTGCACAATATCATCAAACTTTCAAGACTTTGGAGTTTAGTGGTGGATTGTCCTATGGAGACCGGGCTCCTTCGGTTTCAGAAGGTTTTGGATTTTATCTATTCAACAGTTTTGACAATCACGACTATATAGGTGATCCTGATTTGAAAAATGAAAAGGCGTTGGAAGCCAAACTAAAGCTTTCACTTCCAGTTGATAAGGTAACATTTGGACTGGATGCCAACTATTTCCATACCATGGATTATATCATTGGGGAAGTGAATCCGGATTTGAGTGTCATGACCATCGGTGCTGAGGGTGTAAAAGTCTATCAAAACCTTGACTATGCAGCGCTTTATAATGTGTCACTGAATGCGGATTACAAAGTCAGTCCATCATTGCGGTGTTCCGGTTTGATATCCTACCACCGTGGGACAGACCAAGATAATCGCAATCTGCCGTTTATCAGTCCCCTATCCTACTCTGGCCAATTGCAGTATAATTCAGGAAAGTTCTCCGGAACCTTAAATATGCGGGGAGCTGCTGACCAGACCAATTTCAACCCTGAATTTGGCGAGGACAGAACCGATGCCTACACCGTTTTCTCCTTGTCCATTGGAAAGACTTTCAATATAAACAAGGATGATGTTTATGTAAAGGCCGGGGTTGAAAACGTATTCGACACCTTCTATTCCACCTATATGGATTGGAACAATATTCCCAGAATGGGAAGGAATTTTTACATGACAGTTTCTTATGCAATCAATTAAATCCATACAAATAGAAAATACCTTAACTATGAAATCAATACAACTTTTATGTGCAACGCTAGTGCTACTATTCGCTTTCACTTCGTGTTCCGATAGTAATGATAACCCTATTGTTATAGACGACAACCCGTTAGCTGAATATACGCTCTTGACTCAGATGACCTCTAACAATCATACCATTGAGGTGTATTCCGAGGACGATCAGTTCACCATAGGGTACAATGAGCTGTTCTTACGGATCAAGGACGAGGCTTCCGAAAGTTACTTTTCCAATGCTGAAGTTTCATGGAAACCCATGATGCATATGACCGAAATGATGCATTCCTGTCCGTACTCCAATATTGAAAAAACAGATAATGTTTCTGTCTACAAAGGATTTACGGTATTTCAGATGCCGGGGAATGTGGACGAATATTGGGAATTGGAAATGGAATATACGGTGGACGGGCAAACCTACAATACAACCCAACGTATTGAGGTAAAGGCTCCTGTTGACGATAAAAAGAGAGTATCCGTGTTTATGGGTACGGATGATGCACGTTATGTGCTGGCAATGATGCCCTTGGAGCCGGAAGTGGCAGTCAACGATTTTTCAG
>JBCCUY010000585.1:0-1509 GCA_039196145.1 Bacteroidota bacterium | reverse complement strand
TTTTCTTCAGACTATGAATCCATTGATGAAAACGAAATCTTTTATATCATTGCCGTGACCATGGTGGTTGTCCCGGTAGTTTATTTCATTAGGGTTAAATTGGTAGACAAACATGTACATGGCATCGACTTGGATGCTATGGATACCGAACTTCAAATCCTTAAGGAAAAAGAAGAACTTCGTAAAGAGCGTGAGAAACTGGAGCAACGTCAAAACACGCTTGCAAAAAAAATGTAAATTTGTTTTGATCCCCTGGGGTTATCTTCATTTTTACATTCTATGAACCAACCGTCCTCCCCCTTTAGCAAGCAACAATTATTACCACAAGAGGAAACTCTGGAAATCTTAAAGCAAAAGGGTGAACTTTTTATTGGTATCCCAAAAGAAAACCAATATCAAGAAAAACGGATTTGCCTTACCCCTGATGCAGTGAACGCCATTACGGCGCACGGGCATCGTGTACTCATAGAGTCTGGTGCGGGTGACGGGGCCAATTTTTCGGACAATGATTACACCAACGCCGGGGCAGAGATAAGCAGGGATACCAAAAAGGTTTTTTCCTGTCCTATCATCCTAAAGGTAGAGCCCCCTTCCCTATCCGAAATTGATTTGATCAACCCCCAGACCATCGTTATCTCGGCCTTGCAGATCAAGACCCAATCCAAGGCGTATTTTGAGAAGTTGGCCAAGAAACGGTTAACCGCTATTGCTTTCGAATACATTCGGGATGAAGATGGAAAATATCCGGCGGTAAGGTCCCTAAGTGAGATTGCCGGTATATCGTCCATCTTGATTGCCTCTGAACTCATGGCCACCACCAACCAGGGCAACGGACTGATGTTTGGAAATATCAGTGGTGTCCCTCCTGTGGAAGTGGTGATTATAGGTGCGGGAACAGTGGGCGAGTTTGCGGCACGTTCTGCTCTGGGCCTCGGTGCCAATATTAAAATATTTGACAATTCGATTACCAAGCTAAGGAACATTCAGACCAACTTAAAACAAACCGTATACACTTCTACCATACAGCCAAAGAATTTACTCAAAGCCCTCAAGCGTTGTGATGTGGCAATCGGGGCCGCTCGCGGAAAAGACCGCTCTCCCGTTGTTGTTTCCAGCACCATGGTGGAGCATATGAAACGGGGTGCCGTCATTATCGATGTCAGTATAGATATGGGCGGATGTTTTGAAACTTCCGAAGTGACCACCCACGACAAACCCACAGTGGAAAAGTTTGATGTGATTCACTACGGGGTGCCCAACATCCCTTCGCGTTATCCCAGGACTTCTTCCATTTCCATTAGTAACATCTTTACCCCTTACCTATTGAAAATTGGGGAAGATGGTGGCTTGGAACATTCGCTCCGATTTGATAAAGGGCTTCGCAATGGTCTTTATATGTACCATGGGATTTTGACCAACAAATCGGTTGGGGATTGGTTTGGGCTTACCTACAACGACATTAACTTTTTAATTTTTTAGTACTGCATGGCATTTTTAAGACGCTTGGGA
>JBCCUY010000584.1:0-1511 GCA_039196145.1 Bacteroidota bacterium | reverse complement strand
CGTGGGTAATGTTAAGGCCAGCGGAGATTATAAAGATCTAAGTGTTCGCTTATCCAATGGGAGATGCATGCTTAGGGATATTGGGGAGTCTGTGACGGTACAAACACAAAAAGGGGATATTTTTTTGGAAACGTCAAATGGAAATATTGAAGCAAGGAGCACCTATGGCAGGGTGGTGAAGGATGATATTCCGGATGGTTATAACAGGTACATTTTGAACACCATAGAAGGCACAATCCAGCTGAAGAAAACGAAATAATATCCCTACTTTTGCGCAATCTCTTTTACAAGGTATGAATCTAAAAAAGTCCCTGTTGATCATAGTGCTGGTTCTATTAATAGACCAGGTGAGCAAGATTTATGTGAAGACCAATTTTGTTTTGGGCGAATCGGTTGACGTGTTAAGTTGGTTCAAGATTCTGTTCATTGAGAATGAAGGCGCGGCCTGGGGTACCAAATTGAGTGATATTCTTCCCATTTCCGAATCTGTAGGAAAATTGGTGCTGACCATATTCAGACTCTTTGCCATTCTTGGAATAGGATACTGGCTCTTGGACATCATAAAAAAACAATCACCCAAAACCTTGATTCTTGCTGTTTCACTGATATTTGCGGGAGCTTTGGGCAATATCATCGACTCTGTTTTCTACGGAATGATTTTTGACCATAGCAACAACCAAGTGGCCACATTATTTTCAAGCGACCCTTATGGACAGATGTTTTATGGCAAAGTGGTGGATATGCTCTATTTCCCAATGGTGGACGCCACTTGGCCTGATTGGGTGCCCTCAATTGGCGGAAATCGATTCCGTTTTTTTGAACCGGTATTTAATATTGCGGATACCGCTATAAGCACCGGGGTGGGAATATTGATTGTATTCAACAAAAAGGCGTTTCCCAAACGCGCCAAAGAGACGGCCAACGATTAAAACTTGTACACCTGCTTTGGGCTAATACAATAGTCCAAGGGAATGTCGTTTTCATGAATATCCTTGATGACGGTTTCGGCCTCAAAAAAAGATAGCCCAATTTTAAGGGTTTTGGGATTGCATTTGCGAAGAAAAGTGTCGTAGAACCCTTTACCATAGCCCACGCGATTTCCCCTTTGATCGAATGCCAGCAAGGGAAGAAAAACAACTTCTATTTTTTCTTCTGGAATTGGAATGCCATCAATTGGTTCAGGAATGTTCCATTTGTTTTTCATGAAAACCGTGTTGTCGGTGAGCAAAAAATGTTCCATACTGTTTTCACCGGAAACCTTTGGGATTACTACATGTTTGTCGCGTCCTTGCAGAAGCGTGATCAAGGGTAGGGTATCAACTTCCTTATGTTCGGAGATGCTTAGAAAAACATGGAAATAAAAAAAATCCCATAAAGGGATTTCTTGTACATGATTTGCAAGAACAATACTTAAATCTGAGATATTTCTTAAGGACAATCCTTTTCTCAGATCTTTATAATTTTTTCTTAGCTCATGTTTCAACATCTAATCCTAGTGTTGAAGTTTTCGG
>JBCCUY010000583.1:0-1513 GCA_039196145.1 Bacteroidota bacterium | reverse complement strand
GCACAAAAAGCCCTTTAAGTATGCCAGTAAAGAGTTCTTGTTTCGCGGTCTTATAACCTGTGCGGTTTCGGGAAAGGTCGTCAGTTCTGATACAAAGAAAAAAGTTTATAAAAATGGAAACGTAGGGCAATGGACGTATCTGATTTGTCATGACCCTGAAAACCCCAAAAAACAAAAATGGGTACGTGAAGAAAAAGTAATTGCTCAAGTTGCAGACATCTTTAAAAGTCTTCATATTCCTTCTGATATTTTAACGAACGTTGTCGCTTATATTCGTGATACGGACCAAACCGAACGGGAATTTTTAAGTCGCCAAATTAGCGATTTGCAAAGAGAGTCCACGAAAATTCAAAATCGCTTGGATACACTTATGGATTTAATGTTGGACGGTGTTATCCCAATGGAGGACTATCACGCTAAACGCGCATCTTTGATGGACAAACGAGAACACACGGATAATTTGATAAAACGAAACCGTGCAGGCGATGAAGGTTTTAAAAATGCTATCATTAGCTTGGTTTCTCTTTCATCCGACGCATACGAACTCTTTAAAGGTTCGACGATCGACCAAAAACGGCAACTCATCAATTTTGTATTTTCGAACCTCCAATTAAAAGGGACAACCCTTTGTTATTCCTTAAAAAAACCATTTGACCAATTCATCAATTTAACCAACTGTCAAGAATGGCGCGCCTTGATTGATGATTTTAGAATACATAACAACTCACGCGAAATCATTGTGTCCCAATTTACTTCATTGGAACAACTAAAAGAAGGGCTTAACGGAGCCGATACAAATCATCTAGATAGAACTTAAGCCTACCTTCTTGCGCTGATGAAATGCACCGATGTTCTTCTCGTGAACATCCATGAGCGTAGCACTTTTCCCTCTCATTTGAATAATACGATGACAAATTTTGGAAGATGGTCGGCGTGATGCAATACCGCCTGCGGACTTGCGTCCTTTGGCTCTTATGCAAGACTGCAAGGCAATAAATTCCCCTGTTTGGCACATGCCAAACATTCCGCGCGGAAACAATTTATGGCCTTTTGGGAATGCATCCCTGCCTCTGCCCATCTTCCTAATTCAATTTTGTCATTAATTCAAAAGAAAGGAAAGAAAACATGACAACTACATCTGAAACACAAACGAAAAACACACCTGATTTTTACATTCACGCTATTGTTCCTAATGGGCGTACGAACCGTATAGCTAGCCGTATCGGGGTCGCATTCAAGCATTCCAAAGGTGATGGTATGACTATATACCTAGATGCTGCACCATTTCCAAACAACGGGAGATGTGAACTTGTAGCATATCCACCTAAATCTTAACCCCCTTCATTTGAGCCAATCTGGATGATATTCGGATTGGCTCTTTCATTTTATACAAGGAGATTACCCCATGAAACCAAACGAAATTTATAACAGTGTTACCCAAACAATTATCGAATTATTAGAGGACCATCAAGAAACATGGCAACATCCGTGGATCATGCTTGACCAAGACAAT
>JBCCUY010000582.1:0-1532 GCA_039196145.1 Bacteroidota bacterium | reverse complement strand
CCTTGAAGTACAAGGGGAAACCAACAAAAAAACTGTACTGACATAGGACACCGTTAGCATGAGGGGAGTCAAACCCAGGTAGTATTGGTGAGGTTGACCCATTGGAAATCGACTTCGTATTGGTGGCCACCGCAACACCGGATCTCCCGGTAGCGGCAACGGCAGCTTATGTCGCTTCAAAAATTGGAGCAACCAATGCCTTTTCGTATGATCTACAGGCAGCCTGTTCCAGCTTTTTGTTTGGCATGTCAACGGCATCCAGCTATATCGAATCGGGCAAGTATAAAAAAGTACTGTTGATCGGAGCGGATAAGATGTCCTCGATTATTGACTATACCGACCGTACCACCTGTATCATCTTTGGTGATGGTGCCGGAGCAGTTTTATTCGAGCCAAATGAAGAAGGTCTAGGACTTAGGGACGAATATTTACGTACCGATGGTGTGGGCCGACAGTTTTTGAAAATAGAGGCAGGAGGATCTATTCTTCCCGCATCTGAAGAGACCGTCAAGAACAAACAACACTATGTATTTCAAGATGGGAAGTCCGTTTTTAAGTTCGCAGTGTCCAACATGGCGGATGTTTCAGCACTGATCATGGAACGAAACGGGCTTACTCATGAAGACGTTAACTGGCTAGTGCCTCACCAAGCCAATAAAAGAATAATAGATGCTACGGCCAATAGAATGGGGCTGGATGCAGATAAAGTAATGATCAATATACACCGATACGGAAATACCACTTCCGCGACCTTGCCATTGTTGCTGCATGATTATGAGAAGCAACTCAAGAAAGGGGATAATTTGGTTTTTGCCGCTTTCGGTGGAGGGTTCACCTGGGGATCCATTTATTTGAAATGGGCCTACAATTCTTAAATCAACACAACTAACTAAATCATATTCTATGGACATTAAGGAAATTCAAAGTTTGATCAAGTTCGTAGCCAAATCTGGCGCCAGCGAGGTAAAGCTGGAAATGGAGGATGTCAAGATTACCATCCGAACCGGAAGTGCTTCTTCTACTCCAGAGACTACAATCGTACAACAAATTCCAATGGCTCAAGCACCAGCCATGCCCGTAGCTCCTGCTCCGGCAGCAGCACAGGAAGCCGCTGCTCCAGCCGCTGAACAGGCCGCTCCAGCTGCTGACGATTCCAAATATATCACTATCAAGTCGCCAATTATTGGTACGTTCTATAGAAAGCCTTCTCCGGACAAACCGGCATTTGTAGAGGTAGGTAGTACCATCAACCAAGGAGATGTATTGTGTGTGATTGAGGCCATGAAGCTCTTCAATGACATCGAATCCGAAGTTTCCGGAAAAATCGTCAAGGTTTTGGTAGACGATTCATCACCAGTAGAATTTGACCAGCCATTGTTTTTGGTTGACCCATCATAGAAAATTTTAAATGCTAAATTTTAGGTGACTGATTATAAGTCGTTTAAAATCATTTAAGGTTTAGAATTCAAAATTTAAAATTTTATTCTATGTTTAAAAAAGTATTGATTGCACATAGGGGTGAGATAGCACTT
>JBCCUY010000581.1:0-1550 GCA_039196145.1 Bacteroidota bacterium | reverse complement strand
CGGCGTTGTAAGCTTCGGTAATGGTCTTCCTAATAAAAGCATGCATTTCCTGAGCTTGCTCTGGACTTGCTGTTTCTCCGGTACCAATGGCCCAGACTGGTTCATACGCCAAAACAATGTTAGACCATGACCCGGCATCCAAATCAAAAAGGGCATTTTTAAGCTGGCTCTCCACTACTGCAAAATGGTTCCCAGACTTGCGTTCTTCCAATTCCTCACCAAAACAAAAAATAATTTGCATATCCTTATCCAAGGCGGTTTTTACCTTTTTGGACAGTAGTTCATCGTTCTCGCCAAAATAGGAACGTCTTTCCGAGTGACCCAAGATCACAGTGTCCACATGGATGTTCAGCAACATATCCGCTGAAATCTCACCGGTATAAGCGCCATTTTCGGCAAAGTGCATGTTTTGCGCGGCCACCTTAATTCTTGAGGATTGCAAATTTCTCTGTGCTCCCGCCAGATTCACAAAGGTGGGGGCCACCACAACTTCTGCATGGGTGTCCGGTAGTTTGGCTGAAAGTTCCAAAAGCAAAGCTTCGGTTTCTTCCAAGTTTTTATTCATCTTCCAGTTGCCTGCCACTATTTGGGTTCTCATAGTTTTCTTTTTAGGTGGTTATTAGAAATCAAGTTGATCAAAATCGTTATAATGTACTTTTTGGGTAATAGTCCCTCTTTTTAAAACCAACACGGCAGGATTGGACCGAACGATGGTCTTAAGTGTTGTCTCATCGGTAAAATAGAAATCGAAATCCAGACCGAAATCCTCTTTTAGCCCATTGGTCTGTGCATCGCTAGAGGCGGACATCCCAATCACTTTATATCCCTTTGCATTAGCCTTGCCTGCTAAGTCCGCAATTTCTGCAAAATAGGGGCGTTCGCTTTTTGCCAGATCATAGGCAATTATCATCACCAAGTTGTCTTCTTCCAAAAGTTCTGAAGCAAAATCAATGCCCTCCTGTTCAATGGTAAAATCATGTATTGGGGGTTCATAGCCTTTTTGAATTTCGGTTGTTTCCACGTCTAAAAACTCACCGTCAACCGAAGGGTATTCCCCATTGGTGACCACAATTTTATCTGTTCCGTTGATCTTGAACCGCCATGCGTATTCATAAATGGGCTTAGGCGCGTTCTCGGGAACGGACATTCCCTCCTGTATGTTGGCACCAATTTTATAAGGTCTAAAATCCACCGATGGTAAATGATTGAGTACCTGATTGGCAAACAGGGCACAGCCCACCAAGGAAACTAGGCCAACAATCCAATTTGTTTTTTCCGCAAACAGAGGTTGGATGTACTTCCTACCAAAAAACAGGACCAGGATAAAGACCAGTAAAATCACATCTTTTATGAAGGATTCCCATGGTGTCAATTTTATTGCATCCCCAAAACATCCACAGTCCGTGACCTTGTTGTAATAAGCGGAATAGAATGTTAAAAAGGTAAAGAAAATGATCATGAGCAAGAGGCTCCAAACCGTAAACTTGGGCCTAAAGCCAATAAGCAACAAAATACCCAAAAGCACCTCTACTATGACAACAAATATGGAT
>JBCCUY010000580.1:0-1552 GCA_039196145.1 Bacteroidota bacterium | reverse complement strand
CACCTTTTCCAATCATGTGCACCTGAGCACCAATGAAGGACAGAGCTGGGAACTATTAAGTGGTGACCTTACCAGAAACGACCCAACAAAATTGGTGAGCAGTGGAGGTCCCATTACCCAGGATAATACTGGAGTAGAGTACTACTGCACCATTTTTGCGGCCAATGAAAGTCCCATAAAGGAAGGTCTACTTTGGGTAGGAAGTGATGATGGGCTTATCCATGTTTCCAAGGACGGAGGGGCGAATTGGGAAAATGTAACTCCTGCCAATCTGCCTGAATGGAGCATGATCAATAGCGTGGAACCTTCTGCTTTTGATGAGGGCACTTGCTATGTGGCGGCTACAAGATACAAGCTTGGAGATTTCCGACCCTACTTGTACAAAACCACGGATTATGGGCAAACTTGGACAAAAATAACGACTGGTATAAATTCAGAGCATTTTACAAGAGCTCTTCGGGAAGACCCAAAAAGAAAGGGTTTATTGTATGCCGGCACGGAAACCGGTATGTATATTTCTTTCAATGACGGACAAAGATGGGATAAGTTCCAATTGAATTTGCCAATTGTTCCTATAACGGATTTGACTATAAAAGAGAATAATTTGGTGGTGGCTACACAAGGACGGAGTGTTTGGATTATTGATGATTTAACAGTGCTGCACCAATTGGATGCTTCCAAGAAAACGGCCAACAATATTCTTTATCAACCAAAGGATAGCTATAGGACCAAGGGCTCATCGGCCAAAGAACCTTCCAAGACTGAAGGGCAAAATCATCCCAATGGTGTGATTACGCATTTTTATCTCAAGAAAAAATCTGAAAAAGACAGTATCCAACTCACCTATACTTCTATGAGTGGGGATACCTTAGCATCCTACAGAACTTTCGCTAAAGAGGACAAAAAGAAATTGAAAGCTAGAAAAGGGGGGAACACCCATGTTTGGGATACCCGGGGCAAGGGCGCAGAAAAGTTAAAGGGAATGATTCTTTGGTGGGCGAACCTAAACGGCGCCAAGGCGGTGCCTGGCTCTTATAAGGTACACCTCAATGTTAATGGGGCTGATCAAACACAAGAATTCAAGATTTTGGCAGACCCAAGAGCAGAGGTTTCAGTTGCCGATATGCAAAGGCAGTACGATTTCATTTCGGATATCAATTCCACTGTGGATAAAGCACACCAATCCATTAAAAAAATCCGAAAGATCAATGATCGATTGGCAGCTTTTGCGAAGCAATACAAAGGCAAGGAAGAAACCAAGGAATTGGTGGAAAAAGCAAACGAAATGAAGGAGCGTTTCGGTGCGATAGAAAAAGCGCTGTACCAGACCAAGAATCGCAGCAATCAAGATCCCTTGAATTTCCCAATTCGTTTGACCAATAAATTAGGGCATCTCAATAGCTTGGTTTCCATCGATGATTTCCCACCAACGGCACAGGATGTAGCTGTTAAAAACGAGTTGACATCTAAAATCAATACGGAATTGAATGCATTTGATGCTCTGGTTGATAAAGAAATGCAAGAGTTTAACCGGGAATTCAACAGTTTAAAT
>JBCCUY010000579.1:0-1558 GCA_039196145.1 Bacteroidota bacterium | reverse complement strand
GGATGGTATTAACTTCGTTAACATATTTAAGGCACTGATGAAATCCAAAAAGGAAGATGGGGAGGAAACCAAACCTCTTTTGGTCAGTGAAGTGTTACGACAGGTTTACGATGATGAATTTTTTGTGGTGGACCTAAAGCTTCCGCAAGATAAAATAGATGCCTTTTTGTTGTACTGCGACGATAAAGTGCCTTCCAACACGCTGTTACGCAAGGAAAATGAGTTTCAGTTGATTGATTTTTTAGTGACCCACAGCAAGACTTATTTATCAGAATTGAATGCGGAGTAAACTACTTTTTCCCATCTTTTTTCTGCTTTCCCTTTCTATTTTCTCCCAACAGGGCACCAAGAACATGAGAGGTCGGGTTTCAAGCAGTACCAAGGATGTGGTAGGAGTAGTGGTCCAAAACCTCACTTCAAGTAGTGCCGTTATAACGGATATGGACGGAAACTTTACCATTCCCATAAAGTTGAACGATACCCTGCGCTTTTCTGCGGTGCAATTTCAACGACGGGTGGTCGTGATCAATCAAGTTGTTTTTGATACTGATTTTATTGTAGTCCCCTTGGAAGAATTTGTAAATCAGTTGGAAGAGGTTGTGGTAAGACCTTATAATCTTTCCGGGGATTTGTCCCAAGATTTGGGGCAACTACGATTAGAAAAAGATGTAAGCGCTGAGGCTTTGGGCCTGCCCAATGCACATTCCAAAATACCTACCCAAAGTGAACGCAAACTGCAACAAGCAACTTTTGGAAAGTTCAATGCGGGAATGATCTTGGCACCACCGCTGGACCCAATAATTAATGCGATCACAGGCCGCACCAAAATGCTTAAAAATCGGGTAAAAGTGGATAAAACTTATGCCCGAACCCAACGTGTGCAAGGATTTTATGTGGATTCCCTAATCGTCTCGACACTGAAAATCCCTTTTGAAAAGTTGGATGATTTTATGTACTTCTGTGAGGTTGATGAGACTTTTCAGCGGGTTGTTGACAGCCATGATAAACTCCAAATCTGGGATTTTATGGTGGAAAAAAGTAGAGCTTACCGTAGGAACAATAACTTGGATTGACCTTGGTTAAAAATACCATTCTACTGGTGCTTGTGTGCTCCTTTGGATCAATAAGAGGGCAGGAATCAAAGATGCTAAATGGGATTGTAACATCCGATAATGGTGATGTGGTTGGTGTGGTAATTCAGACCTCAAATCAAAAAAGATCAACGATTACGGATAACAATGGAGAATTTTCAATAGGTGTATCACGAAATGATACTTTGATATTCTTGGCTGTCCAATTCAAACGAAAAGTTATTCCGGTAAACGAGGCGGTTTTCACTGCAAAATATATAACCGTTCCACTTGAAGAATTTGTCAACGAACTTAAGGGAGTTACTGTTCAGCCCTATAATCTATCTGGAGATTTAACTTCAGATTTATCCAATTTAAACATAGGAAAAAATGTCAGCGCTGAAGCTTTGGGATTACCGAATGCAGATGCTAAAATCCTAAGTCAAAGTGAAAATAAGTTGAACGATGCCGACCATGGAAGGTTTGTG
>JBCCUY010000578.1:0-1566 GCA_039196145.1 Bacteroidota bacterium | reverse complement strand
GCTACTTTAAAAGTTGTGTTTTTCAGTTTTCTTGCCTCGTCCTCGATACGATAGGGTTGTATTTTCATACCCACGGCGTCATCGGCAAAATCCTCTTCTGAATTGGCGAAACCTGTCCAAGTCTTGCCGGAGACGACCAATTCGCCATCTGATTTTCTGGCCTTCAACAATAGCGTAGTGGAATGGCATACCGCGGCGGTTGGTTTGTTTGATTCATAAAACTCCACAAAGAGTCTTTCCAAATCTTTGTTATCTTGATAGGTATACATTGGGCCTTGCCCACCAACCAGGAAAATTGCATCAAAATCTTTGGCATTGACCTCGGCAATTTGTTTGGTGTTTTCCAACATGGTATTGAAGGATTCCTGTTGCATAAAGCCAAGGGATATAACATCGTGAGCCGAATAACCGCTCTTATCTGTAGGGTCGGAATATCCATCCATGACCAATTTGCCGCCCGCTGTTGAAACCAGTTCAACTTCATAACCGGCCTCTTGAAATACGTGCAATGGATGTGTGAGTTCAGCGGCCCAAAAACCAATGGGCCAACCGGTTTGTTTGGAAACTGTAGGACTACTGGCCACCATTAATATCTTTCCTTTGAAAGGTGCGCCATGAAAGTGCAAATAGTTTTCCTTTTCTTTTACCTGCGCAGTTGTTTCAATTTGCTTTTTGGAATCAGCGTTGGGCTTCTTGTTGTCCGTTTGCCCATTGCAGCCGATAAATAGCAGTGCAAGGGAATAAAAAGTTACGATTGAATATCTCATTTTGAACACGATTTTGTTACAGCAAAAGTATTGAGAGGATCCATTTCATTGACGAATGTTTATTTTTGTTAGTAACTAACATATATGTAAGTATGCCGCAATTTTTGAAGGACAATAAGAAGTATTATACCCCGGTTGAATATGTATTTGCCAAAATAGGGGGAACATATAAAATGCCATTGCTTTGGAGATTAAAGGACAATACCTGGCGTTATTCTGAACTAAAGGAAAGCATCCCTCATCTATCGGATAGAATGCTAAGCAAAAATCTCAAGGAATTATTAAATGACGGATTTATAAGCAAGGAGGTCATACCAGAAGTTCCAGTGCGCACCCAATATTCGATTACCGAAAAAGGCCTCAATGCTGTTCCCGTAATATCCATGCTTAGGGATTACGGGTTTGAGTTAATGAAAGACGATGGGATTGAGCATTGATAAAATCATATTGAAAAATCAAGTGTTGCAATGAATCGGACTTTGGTTACCCGTTTTACTGAAGACAAAATTGTAGTATTTATTGGTGTAATGTATTGCTAAACCATAGGGTTAAAAAAGATAGGCTTGCTAAAATTTTTGGGTTGGCCGATAATTTTTTGCAATAACCTTTTTTTTACTAAATCATTTTTAAAATACTGCTTTATAGTTATTTAATATTAGCGCTTTTCTTCTGTTTCTCTTTAAAAACAACCTTGTTGATAAGATCGTGAAGATTATTTTAACATCTATGCTTAGCTCCGCGCGCAACTATTTTTGCTGTGCACGCACTTCGAGCTAAAACTCATGACACCTTATTCGAT
>JBCCUY010000577.1:0-1568 GCA_039196145.1 Bacteroidota bacterium | reverse complement strand
TAAACATCCAAATAATGGCAATGGTCTTTCCCAAATGGGTTTTTGGTGCCTTGTCCCCATAGCCTACCGTGGTCATGGTCACCGCGGCCCACCAAAGACCGTCAAACAAACCCCTGATACCTGGCCTAAACTGGTATTTATTCGTCCTTCGTTCAGCGAACCATAGAATGGTTCCGAAGGTCAATAAAATGGCGAACAAGAGCAGTATTATATTCAGAAAATCCCGAGAAAAGAAATTATTGATAAAAATCCGAAACTGACTTTGACTACTCACTGTGGTGGCAATGCCTACACTGGAAATATAGAAGGGTTGGCTAACCTGAAATCGCTCAATCCGACTTGGACTGTTACTAAGAGGATTGATTGAAACATCAAGTTCATTATAGTCCAGGGAACGAATAATACCTATGGCATCGCTAAACTCAACATATTTATAAGCCATATCCATTTCAGATGCAATATGCTCCCAAAGATCAATTGAAACTCCAGTATAGCCTCCCGATTCCCTTACTATAAAGGGGGGATCCTGATAAATGCCTACTAGCAGGGTATCCCTATACGTATTGGCGCTACCCACAATACTTGTAAGAAGGATTGCAAGCAAAAATGATATCGAAGGCATTCTGTGCATTTTAGTTGAGTCCATCACTTGCGTTTATTGACAAAAACCGAACAAGAATTCCCAACAAAGCACTTGCTTGTTGGGAAAACGCATTTTTTTCCTTGGAATAAACACAAAAAATTGCCGTACCTCCCACTTTTTGTTCAAAGGGCATATACATTCTTGAAAGATATCCCATACTATCTTTTTTACTTATGTGTTCTTCAGCTTCCCTATTGAAATCATCAATTAAAAGAAGTTTCCCTGTACACATGACATAACTGGGTAAGTTGCTTTTTTCATCAAATGCTTCCTCTCTATTGATCATTTCATGATTTTCCCTTTGGTAACCCTTAAATCGGATAACCTCTCCCTCCTTAAAAGCAAGCTCAAATACATCAATTCCTGTGGGAAGTTCTACCAATTTGTTCAGTATAGGCAGAATTACTTTCCAATCGGAATCCCCTGGGATCTGCCGAATTAACTTGTGAAGTAAATATATATTGATCCCTGCACTTTTTAGTTCGTTCTTTTTTTGAAGGAAGGCCCCGCTCTGTTCCACCAATTCAGCCTCTTTTTGTTCAAGCTCCTTTTGTTTTTGATGTAGCGAGGCTTGTAATCCCTCTACCCGTTTCAACAACCAACGCCTTGCAAAAAACCAAAAGAAAAAGAACCCTAAAGCCGCCAATAGCAACACCCCCCACCATGTGCTATACCATTTTTGGGATACCGCAATATCCATAGCTACAGCTGCACTCCATCCAAAACCTCCGGCTTTTTGACCCCGAACCAATACCTTATAGTTTCCACTTTCCAGTTCATTCAAGGTAAGCTCCGAGGTTTGTGCATTCGACCATGGAACATCTTCAACATCCTCTTGGGCCAGTTCACTTTTGAAGACCTTAAATTGATATCGCACATCCACGCTTGGGAAAGTAAGGGTCGCCATGGTAAGTGCTACTTTTTG
>JBCCUY010000576.1:0-1572 GCA_039196145.1 Bacteroidota bacterium | reverse complement strand
ACCCAAGCCTTTTTTCCCCAAGGGTTCTCCAGGCCAGGTCCCAGAACTGGAATTGAATCGTGACATCATGTGCGCCCTTGGGAGGGGCCATGCTAAAGAATATGTTCTGTTTATTCACTTTTTCCCATTCAGTCTCTTTTACCGTCTGTGTGCCCTTCACTTTATAAGAGAATCGGAATCGTACATCCACCAGAATCTCTTTTCTAAGCTTTGCATTCTTATGGACATACTCAAATGTGGTGCATTTTTCAACACGGTAGTCGGTGTTATACCCCATTTTTGCAATTCTGTTGTCTTTTAAATACTTTACGGTATAACCAATTGGTGCTCCAGGGTTATTGCGACTGTAGAGCGCTCCTTCTGAAATAACATAGTTAAGACCTCCCTTACCTTCTTCTATCTCGCTCCCAGTGATTACTTCAGTGGCTACTTGTGCGTTTCCACCGATAGTTACCACGTTAATAGTCGATTCTTTGATGATTTTCTCATATTCAGCATTAATTTCAACTGTGGCGCCTTTTTTAGCGGTTTTATATTCCAAAACTGCTTCTAGGTTAACATCGGTTTCGGTATCCGTGGTTTCCATACGCATCATTATAATTCTTCCATATTGGACGGAGCTGACATAGGCTGGTGGATTTTCATTGGAAAGAATGGATTCTGCCGTTGTCAAATCTACATCATTACCAAAAACGGCAGCAGGACTTTCTGGGGTTTCCATGACCACATCATAAAAAACCTGTCTATACAACAACGTAGCTACTCTTTTCTCTGTGGTCTTCGTATAATCAAATTGAGATTCAAAAGATGACCCCTTGGACCATTCGGTGCTTACACCCAGGTCAAGACTCATTTGTTCCCTGCTATATGCGGTAGTTTTCTCAAAATAAGTGTCCGCATCTATTTCATATCCCTGAGGTTGGATTTGGGAATTCCAATATTCCAGAGCCTCATCAATACTCGCCTGTGTATTCTGAAAAGTGGGGTCATCTACGGTGATATTGCCGCCCTCTGCTATCCCGGGTAAATCTACCCTAAGTTTTGTAGGTGCTTTGGAAACTTGCAAGGGCAATGGAGCTCCATTCAATAATTCTCCATTTCCAACGACCAAAGCTCCGGGGTAAATTACACCTATGGTTGGATCAAAGACCACTACGTCCTCAAAGTTTGAACGGATATTATAATCAATGGTTCTACATTCTGTAATCCAACCCAAATCGGTATTTTTATTGGTTCGGTCATTAGTAGGCTCCGTACCTGTGGTGCTTTGAACGTTTAAGATTTGTTCGGGATCATAGCTTAAGTTGGCTATCGCGTCATTGATTGCATCAAGATCTGGGTTGTTTTCTGGTTCGGGAGTTTCCTCTTCTGGAGTCTCGATCACAGGATTTTCTCCTCCACCAGTTTCAACGGGTAGTTCTACGGGTTCAATTTCACTACCACAGGAGATACTGCTTAGCAATAAAACGCCTAGAAATAGTGCCACAATTACTTTTAAGGAATGATGGTTTGTTTTCATAACTATCTGGTTTTTAAGGTTCAACATTTCAAACCTAAAAGAGAAAAGCATGT
>JBCCUY010000575.1:0-1578 GCA_039196145.1 Bacteroidota bacterium | reverse complement strand
TCCATTTGATACCGGATTCACTCATCTAGCCCCCCTACCAACAGTTGGGGGATTTATGGGAAATCGTTTTCACTTATCAGGGGCCACTAGCTTTATTCCTACCCAAGCTGGGTTTTACACAGTTGGAATCCAACTTAGTGAATATCGTTTTTCAACAAGCCTAGTTCAATGGATAAGGCATGCCTCAGTCATGGGAGAATTTTTAATACAGGTTGTTCCCAATTGTGATAGTGCCTATTATGATTGGGGATTTGCAGAACACCCTGTTAGGAAGGACACCATTACCGCTGAATGCTGGGATGCCTTTATTTTTATTGAAACCTCCAGTGACATTGATAATGTATCAGTGGCATCGGATGGTTCTGACTTTGAACTTATAGCGCCATCTGGTTCCACGGTGCCTATAGTGTCAGCCTCATTTAATCCTGCCCTATTACCCCGTACTATTCAATTGACCTTTTCTGATACTTTAAAAGAGCGAGGTTTCCACAAACTATACCTCAAAAAGGGAAGTGATGGAAATATCTTGATCAATGAATGCGGAATTGAAAGCTTAGCTGACACTTTATATGTTAAGGTTGCTAACTGTCATTTTGTAAAACAGACTGAAAATGAGGCATTAAAGATTGATGTTTTCCCTAATCCTGCAAGTGGAAACCTTTCCATAATACATAAGCGGGATATCTCCGTTACGATCCTTTCCACAAATGGGCAAATCATATTGGAAAGCAAACTTTACGGGACTGATGAGCAAATTGACATTTCAGGTATTCCCAATGGAATTTTCTTTGTTTGCGTGAAGGATACACATGGACACCTTTTGGGAACTTCCAAAATCATCAAACAATAAAAAAAGCCCAGCTTAATACTGGGCTTTCACATTTTGCAAGCGGATTGTTTATTATAGTGCTTGAACGTTTACCGCGTTCAAACCTTTTTTTCCTTCTTTAGTATCATAGGAAACTTCGTCTCCTTCCCTAACCTCATGGTTTAGGCCTGATACGTGTACAAAAATGTCTTGTTGGGTGTCATTGTCTTTAATAAAACCATAACCTTTGGATTCATTGAAAAACTTGATAGTACCTGTGGGCATAATAATTAGTCTAAAAAATGTTAATACGCTGCAAATCTAATTCTAATAGAGTTACGCCATTGTTAATATTTAGATTTCTAGGCTGTAACCTTTACTCCTCTCCAAAAGGCCACATAACCTTCAATGTGCTTGGCTAGGGCCTTGGTTTCTGGATAATACCATGCCGCATCCTGATTGGTTTCCCCGTCCACCTCAATGGTATAGTACGAAGCTTCACCTTTCCAAGGACAGGTGGTATGGAAATCACTCTCCTTGAAGAATTCTTTGTTGATACTATCAACTGGGAAGTAGTGATTGTTTTCTACTATAATGGTCTTGTCACTTTCTGCTAGTACGGTATCTCTCCAGATGGCTTTCATCGTATGTGTTTAAAGTTTATCCAAAAATAGGCAAGAAGGGTCAGACTGTTCATCAAGAAAGCTTATTCCAACATTTACAAATAAAAAAAGCCCAGCAATGCTGGGCTTGTATCATTAACCAGGTCC
>JBCCUY010000574.1:0-1582 GCA_039196145.1 Bacteroidota bacterium | reverse complement strand
CAGACAATGAAATAAGCTGGAGAGTAAAGTGAACAGATAAAAACCGGTTATTGATTTAAGGATACATCAAAACTGGAAATTGATTCCAATTCGCAATCCAAGAAAGTAGGGTAGGTATTTATTTCCAAACTCTCTTGGGCGGTTGTAAGTCTTCAGGGGGTAACTGCCAAAAAAGCCTAAATTGGCAAAAAATCGATTGCCATACATTGGATACTCGAGTCCTGTGTAAAACGATACGCTCGTCGCATTTTCTGTGGAGAGATTGATGACTGCAGACTTGGGACTTTCATCCGTATTGATGCGATATTCCAGGGAAGAGATGAGTTTGGTGTTTTCGGTGATTGCTTTTCGAAATAAAAGACCAAATGCAAGGTCAACGTATGTTACTTTGAAAGTGCTGGCAACATCTGTTTGAGTCAATAAGGTTTCTCCTTTGAAATCAAACCCGAATTGTAATTGACCAATAGAAGCTTTTATTCCAAAGTTTTTGGTAAGATAATAACCAAGGCTTATGCCCGCGCTACGAGCAAAGACAAATGACTTTTCCTGTATCAGAATGTTTTCTGGCAAGGCAGGTGCAAGATATTGACCAACAGGAGCATTATCATTTGAATACCCTAAGTTGGTATGAATTTCAATGAATTTGTTGAAACCGTATTGACTTACTCCAAGAAATGGCACTAATGTCATCCATGCAATAAGTAAAGTCGAATTGATTTTCATAATATGATTGCTTAAACAGGTCTTGTAGAATGATAAACGAAAAGTATAGTTTTTTCGTATTTCTTAGTCAGTGATTTACGATTTCTCCCGTAAATATTAATTCTGGTAGTTTTTTCGATAATGCAGTTTGAATTTGTATTGATCTTCTTCCTTTTTTATATTGTAAAGGAGGTGTTCTCCCAATTGCAAACGATCTATATTAAATGATAGGATAACTTCCAGTTTGACACATTTATCGCTGGGAATGATTATTTCCAATGGGGCTATCCCGACGTAATGAGGTACGAGTGTTTTGTTTTCTTTGGTTTTTGGCATACTCAACTGCCCTTTCCCATCAATTTGAGATATGGTACCGAAAGAACTGTCTTGGTCGTAGTAAAAAGAAACAGCAGGGATGGGTTCTCTAGCAGGATTTAGAATTGTAAAATATGCATCTTGGGAATCAACGTTTGTAAATTCTATTTCTTTTATCGAGTATCCATTTTTTGGTTCGTGCATGTTTTCAAACATTAAGAATAGATAGCCTGCACGAGTCACATAACCACCTTGACCAATTGATGGCGCAGAATCATCAGACCATGATCGATAATGAAATCTACCGTTTTCTTTCAAGATAATATCCGTTCCTCCAAATGAAGGACCATTGGTATTGGTATAATGACCTGGCGGGATTTTTACACCACATCCACACGTAAGAACAGAAAGAAGAAAAAGTAAGGTTTTCGTGTTCATGAATGTCCATTTTCTAATCTCAAGATACGATTTGGAATTGCAAAATCCTGTGAACAAATGCTTTACAAAGTATTGTTTCAAATAAAAAGACACAAAATTGATGGGAAAAAAGATAAGTTCGTTTATT
>JBCCUY010000573.1:0-1582 GCA_039196145.1 Bacteroidota bacterium | reverse complement strand
GATTCTTAAAGTTTGGGACTTTCACGGTTTTTTCTTGTCCAACCGCAGACCATGTGATGGAATCGTACAAAAACAGTTTTGACCATTCTGTTTCATTTTCCAGGCAGATCATCCCTAACCTGAAATCTTCAATTACCTTTTTGATTTCCCCCGAACCGGCATTTGCTGGGGTCATAAAAAAAATAAGAACCAGTTGTAAATAATATTTCATAGCCATACCCCATATTTATATTTAAGTGATTCGTTTGGTTTTCTTTTAAAAGCACTGTACGAAGATGAAATATTCCAACTTTCCAAAATAGAATGAAATTAGCGTGAAGCCAGTATATTCTTAAGCTTATTTGGAGTCATGTCATAAGTGGACTTGAAGCATCGTATGAAATGACTTTGGTCCGAAAATCCACATTGATAAGCAATATCTGTAACGGATTCGGATTTAATCAATAGTGAAACCGAGTGTTCAATTCTAATTTTTCTGATATAGCTTCCCAAAGTAGCCCCAAAATACCTTGGGAAATCCCTGGATATGTGTGTGGGATGAATGTTGGTCTCTTTTGAAAGAAACTGAAGGGTTATTTTTTCCGAAAACTGGTCATGAATTATTTCTTTAACCGTATTCACCCATGGCGGTCTCGATGTGGTCTTCGCCACATTGACTTCTGATAAAAGACCAAAAATATTAAGGAGTAGACTTTCCGTTGCCATTTGAAAAGTGTTTCCCTTAAGTTTAGTTTCAATATATATTTGATGATATAAGGTTTTTACAGAAGGATGATCTATTTGGTTACTTCCTTCCATGATATCATTTTTTAAATCATATTTTTCAAACCACTCTTTTTCCAGTTCTATGTATAAATTTCGAGATTTCGCCGAATGGTTGGAATTACAATGTTGATCTTGCCAATTATGGAATAATAAAGTACCTGATTGGACTGGATAGGATTGTTTTTTGTTCTTCTCGACACAATACCCCTCTAAAGAATAGGAGAAATAAGGGTTTTCATGATAATGCCAATCAACTGCGGAGTTTTTAACCTCAGTCTCAGTGATGATCAAATCCCCGAAATCAAAGATTTGTTTTTCATCACAAAAATATTCCCCTCGATGTAAACACTCCATGATAAGATTTACCTTTTGTCGTTCTGAGTTTAAGTATGTCCTTTCTATTACCTGTTCTAGGTATCACCAACTGGTTTAAGTGGAAGTAAAAGCGTTACTATTCCTCCGTTTTCCAATAAAACAATTGTATTGACAATCGTTCCATTAAGCTTGTTATAACGTCTTGTTACTAAATGAACATTATACCTATAACAACTCCTATCAATACCAAAAGAAACTCCAATATGGTAAGCGATTCCTTTTCAGTGACACTCACTCTTAGTACAATTCCGGTTATGAGGTAAATTGGCCCAATCGATAATAATCCTAAGCCAATATAGGAACCCCAAGGTTCTTCAGGTAAAAAAGGAATGTCCAAAGCAACATATACAATACTGACTACGGTAAAAATAAATCCAAATATTGCCAAAATTGGCACTTGCTTTATTCCTTCCTTAAATTGAAACCAATAATTTGACAACAT
>JBCCUY010000572.1:0-1586 GCA_039196145.1 Bacteroidota bacterium | reverse complement strand
GTTTAAACATATTATTTTAGATTTTGCCTTTTTTCGTGTATTTTGTACACACAATAAATTAAGTACACTAAAAAAATGTTATCTTCATCGGGGTTTGGATTATGGCTTAAAATGACTTTGTTGACTAAGGTTGCTACTCACTAAAATATTCGGCTATGGAAAGACAATTGGGCAAAGATGAAATCAATCCTTTGAATACTTTGGATGATTGGGAAGACGACATCCTAAATCGTTACCCTGACCCTTCTGGTAGCGACAAGAAAAAAGAAGAATTTCGGAATTACCAGGACTCTAAGCGAGTTGAAACGGTTAAAGAGTTTTATCGATTGAACCATAAGTATCAAACCTATGACTTTGTCTGCGAAAAGGAGAATGAGTTTTTAAAATTCAGCAAAAAGGAAATGTCGTTATGGGACGCTGTGGACTTTTTGAACACTTTGGTGGATGACAGTGACCCGGACATTGAGTTGGATCAATTGCAACACCTCCTGCAAACTTCAGAGGCTATTAGGGCAGACGGACATCCTGATTGGTTTGTTCTTACTGGCTTTCTGCATGATATGGGAAAGGTGCTCTGTCTTTTTGGAGAACCCCAGTGGGCCGTGGTGGGGGATACTTTTCCGGTGGGGTGCGCTTTTTCGGACAAGATTGTTTATCCCGAATTTTTCAAGGACAACCCGGATACCGAAAATGAAAAGTACAGTCATAAGTATGGCGTTTACAAAGAAAATTGCGGTCTTGATAAGGTCAAAATGAGTTGGGGGCATGATGAGTATCTCTATCAGATTATGAAAGATTACCTTCCGGAACCTGCACTATATATGATCAGATACCATTCCTTTTATGCGCAGCACAGGGAAAACGCCTATGATCATTTGTTGAATAAAAAAGATAAGGAAATGTTCGAGTGGGTACGGAAATTTAATCCATACGATTTATATTCCAAAGCCCCTGTTCCGCCAGATGCCCAGGCGCTGAAACCCTATTATGAAGATTTAGTGGCCAAGTATCTTCCTGAAAAAATTCGTTTTTAGCAACAACTTCTTGTAACTATCCTTACACAATGTTGACCACCTATCTTGGGTTCTTTGGATTTACGCTTTTCGTGGTATTCTATACCACCTTTAAATTGCGAAGGGACAATTTCAAAACTGCCAAAGGCTACTTTCTTGCAGGAAAAAGTCTTACCGGTCCCATTATTGCCGGTTCAATGATTCTGACCAATATCTCTACGGAGCACCTCATTGGTATGAATGGCAGTTCGTATAAAAATGGAATAATAGTTATAGCCTGGGAAGTCACTTCGGCAATAGCTTTGGTCATAGCGGCCATTTTTTTTCTTCCGCGCTTCATCCAAATGGGACTCACCACCATTCCAGAATTTCTTGAAAAACGGTTCGATGGGCTTACCAGATCTATCGTTGCGTTTCTACTCATGCTTTCATTCGTGGTTACACTATTGCCCATAGAATTATATTCATGGTCCAACAATCTATAGACTCTATGTGAGATCACCGAAAAGTTCAATATAACTAAGACCGAGGAGCTCTTGTATACAGTTATCACACTTGTTGTCAACGGTTCCT
>JBCCUY010000571.1:0-1588 GCA_039196145.1 Bacteroidota bacterium | reverse complement strand
ATTTTCTTCTGTGAATTCGCGGAATTCAAAATTGGACAAGTTGGCGTCCGTTGCATTAGCTGGGCTAAAAGACGGGTATCGTGGGTTGCCCAAATCGGCATCGATTCCAATGGCATCCCCTATTTCATACTCGGCGTAGCGTTCATTGGGGCGCTCTTCGGAGGCTTTGGCATAAGAGGCCATCCAATCCATTTTTAAACTCCCGAACAGATGGTTGCCTCCCACACTGTAATTCTGCATACGTTGGTCTTCCAAGCGGGTATTTTGAATTCTTCCCCCGGGAATACCTCCCTTGGTCTGCCTGCGGATTTCGCCTTGGTATCCCACAACATTTTCGGTACCTGCCGCAAAAACCGGTTCTATGCTCCTGTATCTCAATCGAAACCTATTTTCGCGGTCATCCCTCCAATTATACATGGTTTTGACAAAGATTGTGTTGTTCGCATTGAAAGCATAATCCATGTTGGCCGAAAAACTTCTACGGATGCGCTGTACCAAATAAGTACGTATATCTGATTCTTCTACAAATGGGTTGACTTCAATGTCCTCTTCCGTCAAGGGACTCTCAGCTTCGTTGACCCATTCGGCCTCTACATTGTCAGAACCAAAATCCACATTATTATAGGAAGCGGAAACCATCCAACCAAATTTGCCATTTTTAGATCGATCTCCCAATAGAAAGCTTCCATTATAAATTGGCTCATCGTTGATCAAACTCACTCCAGAGCCTAAGGTGGCAGACAGTCTAAAACTTTGTGGAGAGGAGCGGGTCACCAAGTTTACGGAACCACCAAGGGCATCCCCATCCATATCAGGAGTGACGGCCTTGTTGACTTCGATGGTCTGAATCATGTCGGATGGAATCAAATCCATTTGAACGTTTCTGTTATCTCCTTCCGCCGATGGGATTCGACTTCCATTAAGGGTAACTGAATTTAACTGGGGCGCCAGTCCACGGACGATTATATTTCTCGCTTCGCCCTGGTCCACCTGCATGGTTATTCCAGGGATTCGTTTTACGGCATCCCCTATATTGGCATCGGGAAATTTCCCAATCTGATCGGTGGACACGACATTGGTAATGTTCAAATTTGTTTTTTGTGTATTCAGGGCCTTTGCCTGACCACTTAGGCCGTAGGCAGATACCTGTACCTCTTGCAGCTCAACATTAGTAGGGTTCATGGTGAGGTTTACCACGGTGGTTTCACCCGAAACCACATTTACCTGTTTTTCTATGGGGGAATACCCCAAATAGGAAACCATTAAAGTATGATTGCCTTCTGGAACGTTGACAAGGGTAAATTTTCCATCAAAATCCGAAATGGCCCCTTTGGACAAATCGGTAATAAGAACATTGGCACCGGGAACATAAATCCCATTTTCATCGGATAGGGTACCTTGAATGTTTCCTGTTTGCGCCAGTGTAAAAATAGGGGCAAAAACGAGGATAAAAACTTGGATATACTTTTTCATTTCTAAGTGGTTGATATTTCGCCACAAAGAAATTGTTATGTCGGGGAAATGGGGTTAGCTCATTTTTAAGATAAAATTATATTAAGCGCTATTTTCAGGGCAATTTAGACTAGCT
>JBCCUY010000570.1:0-1592 GCA_039196145.1 Bacteroidota bacterium | reverse complement strand
TTTGAATAATATGATTGTCAATATTACCATGAACACCTTTAACAGGTTTAAGGGTCTCTAACTTATCTATCACGTCAAGACTGCCAATATCACCCGCATGCCATATTTCATCAGCTTGTTTTGCATATTTTAAAATGGTATCATCCATATGCCCATGGGTATCAGATAGCAATAGAATTTTGGTCATAACGCTAAAAATATGCTAAAAAAACCACCCAAGATTTTCATTGGATGGGATTGAACTATCTTTAACATTTAAATGTAGGGAATCCCATTGAGATATTTTATCCGGTTTTCTTATTTCGGGAAGGCATACCATGGATGGCAGAACCAACCGAATGCCATTACGGTTCAAGAAGTTTTGGAACGCTCACTTTCCACATTACTGCGACAGCAGATTGAGGTGGTGGGTGCAGGCCGAACAGATGCAGGAGTTCATGCGAAAGAAATGTTCGCCCATTTTGACATGCCCGAAATTCAGGATTGTGAGGAGTTGGTTTATCGTATAAATGCACTTCTTCCAGAAGATATAGCGGTACAGGAAATTTTTAAAGTGAAGTTGGATGCGCATGCCCGTTTTGATGCTGTGGAACGGACCTACGAGTATTGGGTAGTTCAGGAGAAGAACCCTTTTTACCAAGATTTGGCACATTGCGTAAAACTCCCCTTAAATATTGAGGCCATGAACCGGGCGGCTCAATTTTTACTTGCCCATACCAATTTTGAGAGTTTTTCAAAATCCAATTCGGATGTCAAGACTTTTAACTGTGAAGTAAGACGCGCCAAATGGGAAAGGCAGGGTAATCTACATGTATTTACCATTGTTGCGGACCGATTCCTTAGGAATATGGTCAGGGCGGTGGTGGGTACCCTTTTGGATATTGGTTTGGGTAAAATGAACCCAGATGAAATCCACACTGTTATAGAAAGCAGGAACAGGAGCAACGCAGGGGCATCAGTGCCCGCAAAAGGATTATATTTGACAGGGGTCTTGTATCCCAAAACCATTGTGGATGAGCAAAAATGAAGAAATAGGAAAGGCATTCGATTTTCGACTGTTCAAAAGGGTTTTCGCCCATACCAGGCCTTATCGGGTTATTTTTTGGGTGGTTGCCATTGTGGCTATCTTGTCCGCTGCTTTTGCTGTTTTAACCCCGATTTTGGTTAGGGATATTATCAACAAGGCGCTTTCCGCTAAGGATGAGGAATTGCTCATGCTTGTTGTTTTGGCCATGTTGGGTGCACTTTTAGGCCAGGTGATTTGTCAACTGTCCTTTAATTACTACGCCAATCTTTTGGGAGAATCGGTAATCAAAGATATCAGGGTGAGATTGTTCCAACGGATGATGGGCTTTAAAATGACCTATTTTGACAATTCCTCCATTGGAGTGCTGGTCACTAGGGCCGTGGCCGATATGCAGCGTATTGGAGAGATTTTCAGTCAAGGTTTTTTTGTCATTGTCGCAGATACCCTAAAAATGCTTTCCGCTGCTGGGATAATGCTTTACATTAATTGGAAATTGGCCGTGATCGTATTCGCCATCCTTCCTATTATTTTGATAGCGACACGTCTGTTTCAGCAGGCGATGAAA
>JBCCUY010000569.1:0-1594 GCA_039196145.1 Bacteroidota bacterium | reverse complement strand
GCCGCCCCAAGGGGCATAAAGGTGAGAAGATTGCCCAGGGCCAGGACTGTTGTGGTTGTAAACGGAAGAAAGCTCTATAAATACAGAGGAGTTTGGTATAAAAAATCAGGGCGACATTACGTCGTTGTCAACGTTTAGTTGGTTTGGTTGGTTGTTAGTTCAAAGGGCGGTGATAATCTCACCGCTTTTTTAGTTAAATGTTATTTTGGCAATCCTATGTTTACCTGAAGCAAATGCCACGGAATCATTCAAAAAGCGTAGCGAATAAAAACCTTCTTCACTCAATTTATCCCAATTGTAACCTCCATCACCTGAAAAAGAAATACCGGTAAAACCAACAGCCACCATACTATTTCCATCCGAATTTGGAACGAACTGAACACAACTTTTATAATTGGGTTCCTCACCATCTGCAATTAAATGCCAAGAACGTCCTCCGTCAACGGTATAAATTTTATTGGCATTACGGAGCTCTGGCCGAGTATAGTCCCCACCAATGGCAAAACCAATTTTATCACTATAAAAATCTATGGAATAGATTCCTTGCGCTGGTTCTTTGCTAATGATGGGTGTAACCGTTTTCACCCAACTATTGCCTTTGTCATTGGAAGAATATACGTTTCCCGAAGAAGTACCGACCCACACATTGTTTTTATAAATGGCGATATTTGTGTTGCTTGCCGCAAAAGCCCCTTCTCCTTCATCAGCTTCTGGCAATTGAGAACAAGATAATTTGGTCCAAGTGTTTCCCCCATCCCGTGTTATGATGATGGACAAGCACCCCTTCATGCTATCACCAATGGCTATGCCTTCCATATTGTTCCAAAATTTCATGGAATCATAAAATACCCCATCGGCCTCCTCTTTATACACCAATTCCATTCTCCCTGCATCACCAGTCTTGTACAAAAGTGCTGGATTGGCAACCGAAAGCATAAAAAAGTCGTTCGTGGTGTGTCCTATGGCCCTAAATTCGGGCCGAATACCATTTGCTTGCATCACATTGGTTCTTACTGCGCTACTGTTAACATCAACGGAACCATAGATGCCATGGCTTCCGGCGAAAGCTAAGGTCCGCTGATCTAAAAATTCGATAGCTCGAATGCTAACCGAATCTCGAAAGAGTGTTTCGATGTGGACAGAATGAAACTTTTTTGGTTTTTTCTCCGTAGCACATCCTATAATCAAGACAACCAATAATAACAAGCAGCGATAGCCCATAAAAGCCTTTTTTCAAATGTAATTGGAATCCTAATAGAAAACCTACCTTTGCACCTCTTAATTTTTGGAATGCGATTACACCGAAATCTTGTCTTTGCGGTTATAGATGCTCTGCATCATATTTTTAATGAACACGGTTATGCCGACAAGGTCATTGAAAAAGTTTTGAAGTACGATAAACGTTGGGGAGCTAGAGACCGCGGTTTTATTGCGGAAACCACCTACGATATAGTTCGATGGAAGCGACTTTATGCCAGCATATCCGAAGTCTATGAGCCTTACTCCCGAGAGGATTTGTTCCGGTTGTTCGCTGTTTGGTGTGTCTTAAAAGGAATCCGGGTTCCTGATTGGAAACAACTGGAGGGTACCCCGG
>JBCCUY010000568.1:0-1614 GCA_039196145.1 Bacteroidota bacterium | reverse complement strand
TGATTTTTTGGAAATATTTCAACCTACGACTATTGATAAGTTCATTGAAATTGGTCTGCAATTGGTCGTTGATGTACTTGGACAATGTATTTGGATGTACATCTAGTTTCACAGCAAGTGACCTTAGTGATAGACCAGAATCCAAAAATGCCTCTTCTTTATCCAATAAACCCAGCAATTTAGAATTCAACAAGTCCAATTCAGATTGGGAAAAGCTTTCTGTCGGCTCGGATTTATCTGTTTTGACCGGATTAGTCAGCAATTCTACATCATTAAAAAGCTGCTTCTTCAGGAGTTGGAATTTTGCATTGCCCCTAATTGGTTCTAAAAAGGGGTCAAATTGAAAATTGACGAATTGTCCCACTCTATTAAGAATCATTTCTTCGAATTGGATAAGCACACGTTCTGTTTGGTTCGTGTGCACCAGGTAATAGAAATCCCAAGCAAACATCATGTTGTAATCTTCACGATACTTGGTTGCATCGAAATTAAATTGAACATCTTCATTTACCGAGGAATAAATCGCCTGAATATAGAAAAGAACATTATTATCCAAAAAATTAGAAGCGTATTCAAAAAGGGTATCTCCTTCTTTGAGAAACAATAGACATGCGATTTTGAGATGTCTGCTCAAATCAAAACTTGGGTCTCGTTCCAATGATTTTTCAAAATACACTAGGGCCTGAGCATAATTGCCTCTTAAGTAATGAATGTTCCCTGCTGTATAACAATGATTTGGAGATAGTGGGTTAATTTTAAGAATTTGCTCAGTTTCTATTAGTGCCTCGTCAAATAAACCAATAGCCGTGTACAGCTCTGCCAATGCCTCACGACCTTCTGAGAAATATTGATTTTCTTCAAAACACTCCATTAGTTGGGCATACCCTTTATCAAATTCCCAATTGCCCCAGAAACTAATAGTTGCATCGGCAAAGTGTCCTAGGTAAGAATTGGGATTCATTTTCATACCCTTTTGCACATAGTAATTGGCTTTTTTTAGACCATCAATCCTATCGATGTGGCCCCAACTTGCAATAATAGTGTAACACCAGCCTATAGCCACAAGAGGTTCCGCATAGGATGGGTCTTCCTGAGCACTACGTTCATAATACCCGATGGCCTTTTCCATATTAACCAGGTTCCAGGTTAGTTGATAGTACCTGCCCTTTAAATACCATTGATAGGCTGAAAAGTTATTGGTCTGGATTTCAGACAAGGAATCCTCAATTTCCAAGTGTCCAAAGTTCTCTCTGATTTTGTCAGCTATCAAAAGACTTACTTCATCCTGGAGCTCAAAAACATCATCTAGTTTTCGGTCAAACTTATCGGACCATAACAGAAAACCATTATCAGTTCTGGTCAGCTGTGTTGTTATTCGAATACGTTCTTTAAAAATGCGTACGCTACCTTCCACAGCATTAGTCACTCCCAACTCGTTTCCAATCAAACGAATGTCAGTGGGCTTACCTTTAAACGCAAACGCAGACGTGCGAGCTGTCACCTTTAGCCCTTCTATTTTGGACAGAGCATTAATTATTTCTTCAGTAATGCCGTCTGAAAAATATTCATAAGAGTCGTCGCCACTTAAATTTTTAAACGGCAAAACCACTAAAG
>JBCCUY010000567.1:0-1619 GCA_039196145.1 Bacteroidota bacterium | reverse complement strand
TCAAAAAATGATGAAACGACTGGCCAAAGAAGAAGGTATCTTTGCAGGTATGAGTTCTGGCGGAGCAACTTTGGCCGCTAGTCGATTAGCCGAAACGATTGACGAAGGAGTGATTGTTTGCATTATTTGTGATCGAGGAGATCGGTATTTGAGTACAGGGATATTTGAGGAGTAACGCCTTTTTCTTTTGATTTTTTGTTATCTTTGTTAAAACAATGGTTCGTGAAGATTTCAGAAGAGAAATCTAAAATTCATTAGAAGTGAGTAGTTGGCATAAAAAAGGTAAAAGTCATAGTTTAGTAGCGACTAAACCAACCAAACAGACTTTTACCAATGAATGTAAAAACACTCACAGCAACAATATTGGTCAATATGCCAGAGATAGGCAAATGGCAAAGCAATTTTTTACAAGAAAATTTTGATTTGCAATGTAGACTGCGAGGACGGCACAACTTTCTGAATATGTGTCGCTACTCCGATTTCAATGAAGGTACGCTCCATAATAACTATGGAAAGGACTTTAATTTTTTTGAGTTCAATGTTCTGTTGCAGGAGCAATACTGCCTTTCGGAACGTATTACTGCCTTTGACCCGAGTTACATTTCCAAAAGTGGAAAGCATACTCCGGGGACAGGTTTTTACTGGTCTGGCTGTGCAGGCCATAACAAATGGGGATTAGAAATTGGTGGTTTTGCTAGTGTCGATATAGTCAATAATACAGCTATGCACTTAGAAGCCAACCAAACATTAGGTCAACAGGAATATCCTAATCTACTCGTTTATTATGCAGCTTTAGTCTGTTTTCATGCAGAAAACCTAAAGAAAGTCTCCAAATACCTAGCGGTGGACGCCTATTTTTCTAGATTTCCTTTCGTTAACGAGGTTTGTGCTACGGGATTAGAAATAATTAGCCGATTCAGGGATGATGCTAATTTACTTTATCCTTATGTAGGACCACACCCAAAAAGAAAGGGGGCTAAAACCAAATACCTAGGAAAATTAAATCCGAGAGATTTGGATGAGGCTTACTTTACTTGTTGTTTGTCCGAAGAAGATTATCGGATTTTTGAGGCCACTTTATATTCCGTATCTTTAAAACGGTATATCCGAGTAGCTGTTATGCATGTTTACAAAGAGGATGGCTCTATCAAATTGCATAAAATCTTCTTCTCAACAGACCTAGCCTTATCAGGTGTTGACATTTACTGCTATTACAAAGCTCGATACCAAATCGAATTTTTATATAGAGATGCCAAACAGTTCGTTGGCTTGGAACATTGCCAAAGTAAGAGCGAAACGAAATTACATTTTCATTTTAATACTGCTTTGACAACCGTTTCGATTGTAAAGGCGATTTACCATTTAAGCCAGCCGATAGAGCAAAGGACTCCTTTCTCTATGGCGGACATTAAAACCCAACATTTCAATGAACTGATGTTCGATTTAATTATTTCAAGGTGTGGGATTAGCCCACACGAACCAAAAATTATATCAATCAAGAAAAACGTCCTGAAATTTGGTAAAATCAGGGCTTAATTCTTTCACGAACCATTGTTAAATGAATTAGGTATATTTATATAAGTTCATGCTTATAAATTTATCTTGGATTCTTTTTTTAC
>JBCCUY010000566.1:0-1632 GCA_039196145.1 Bacteroidota bacterium | reverse complement strand
TGAGTGAATCCCAAATCTGGATAAAGACTTTTTACCATATCATTTTTGGCGGTAGGGATATATTCACCCTTCAAAGTCTCAAATCCGTTTTTCTTTGCGTAATCGACCAGTGTTTTAAGAACAAAATCCTCCATTCCACGCTTAAGGACTCTACAACTCATCAGCCAGGTATCTATGAACAATACCTTGGCCTCCTTTTTCATGATAATTACACAAATTAAACCGTTATCCCCGTACTTATCTTCTAGAGTAAAGGTAAAACTTGCGTGTTCTGAGGAATTCGCTATTTTTTCTATTTCTGCTTCGGAATACCGAACGGTGCGCAGATTAAATTGGTTTGATCGTTGCGATAATTGGGCAATCCTGGGCGTGTTGAACTTGTTAAAAGACTCCACGACAGAAATCATTTCAAGATTCTTCAAAAAGTCATCTTCATTGGTAAATTTTTTGAACTCCTTTACGCGTTCCGCTTCGATTTGATACAGTTTGGTCCTTTTGGAGTCCTCTTGCGAAAACGAGACAGTTTCAAAAAGATTTAAAGGATATAAAAACTCCAGATAATCTGCAGGATCTTCGGGCAATTCCGGCACACATATCTCTGGAATGTTTTCTCTAACAATATTTCGTTCAAATGGATTGTCGTCCAGAAAAACCATGGAATCAAAACCAATGTTAAGAATGCGTTGAATTTGACGGATATTGTCCGCCTTGTTGTCCCAGTTGGCCATAAATACCGAAATATCGTCCAACCGTAACACCATATCAGGATGCTTTTCAAAAGGTTCTTTTGCAATTGATTCCGTGTTTTTACTACATACGGCTACAATAATCCCCCTATTTTTTAATTTTTTTATCCAATGTTGGAATTCGGAAAAAGCCTTACCAATACCTAAACTTCCTATCTGAATATTCTCAAGACCATCATCACCTATTATTCCACCCCACGTGGTATTGTCCAAATCTAGGATAACACATTTTTTAAAATTACCATACAACGAACTTATTAGGTTAAGCATTCTTGAGGCAATAGGGGGAAGAGAATCTATGCTAAGCACCATTTCCGTATTGGTGTATACGGATGGCTGAAAGATCGAGGATTTTCCCATTTGATTTTGAACTGTGGAAATATCACAAATGAATAAGTTGGCCTTTTTAATAGCCAAATGCATTAATTCGTAATTAAGTTTTCGCAGTTGGAATAAAAAAGAAGCTTCTACATTATTGGCATAATTGCCGTAAACGGAATCGTCAATTTCGGGGAAGTTAAAGCAAACAACTTTAGAGTTTAGATGGTTTGAGATGTTAGAGTAAAGGGCATCCAACAATTCCAACCTTTGTTCTGCAAATTGGGATAGCTTCGATGCTTCGGTTTTATTGTACTTATCGAGTAGCTTATGGGAAGATTGGAAAACAAGTATGACATCAGGCTCGTACTCGTATAATTCCGATGATGAATCGAATACTTGCCTCTCTATTTGGTTGAAATCTGCCTCCCATATTTCAAGATTGAAACCACTTTCGTACCCCATCCCTTTTAGCGCAAGTGTTAGGAACTGAGTTGCTGTGTCCCCTAAAACAGCCAGCTTGACCGTGCGCAATTCAGAGAAATCTCTTTTTAGATTTTTTTTAAGT
>JBCCUY010000565.1:0-1643 GCA_039196145.1 Bacteroidota bacterium | reverse complement strand
TATAATGGGCTGCTCTCCGGGGACCAAGGAGAGAACAATCGAGTTATATGGACTAATTTTAGCGGATCTTCTACAATGTCCTCCTCTTATTTTTCTGAAAACCAGTTTCCTATGCTAGGTGCAGCGTTGAACATTAAAACTGCAAACGATGCTTACGAAGATGTTATGGGAAATGTAGGGGCAAATGCTTATTTCGATGACGGTGGGAACATACAGTATTATCTTGATAACTATGACTCCTCAAAAATATCGAATGTCCAAAATGACATAAGCAAATCCTCACTTCCTGATTTTTCTTCTTGGCGAATACCAAGTTTGCCTAATAACAGCAGGCCGGGTAATTATGACACGGATAGGGATGGCATTGCAGATGTTTGGGAGATTACAGTGGGGCTTGACCCAACTGATCCTGATGATGCCAATGCGGACAGGAATGATGATGGATATACAAACCTTGAGGATTTTTTGAATCAGGTGGATTTTTAAGAAATTCTAAAAAACCGATCCAAATGGCGGGCCATGACAAAATAAAAGTTGTAATTAAAAAGTAACTTCATATTGATTTTAAAAAGGCCGGATCAACTGTTTTGTTGGTATCCGGCCTTTTAAATTACCTTAGTCTTCGTATTTATTGCAGTTTGATTACTTTTTTGATGGTGTTTTCGTCTTTTTTGGTTCTAGCAATTTGAACTATATATGTTCCTCCACTAAGTGTACCTACATCCAGTCTTACTTCTTCTTCATGATCTGAGGGAATAAGTTCGCGCAATACTAACTTTCCATAGATATCGTAAAAACTTACGTAAATGGTCTCGTTCATAAAATCCCTGAGAACAAAAGTCACATTACCATCCCTTACAGGATTCGGATAAATCACTATGTTTTTCAAGACTATGCTAGGCTCGGAATCTTGAGCCTGCACATTTATAGTTATTTCTGCAGAACAACCATTCTCTGATTCAAAAACATAGCTTCCAGCTTGTTCCATTGAAATGTTACCAAGGTCCAGTGCTCCAGTGGAGACCGTTTCATCCGGCTGGGCTATTGTGAAATTGACACCATTTTGCGCAATTCCCAAAGAAACCTGGGCTCCTTCGATTACTGTTATGCTAGTGCTGCCAGAGTTTGTAACATTATCAACGGTATATTCCGGAGTAAAACTGCCCGGAGGGCAAGGGTCATTACTTTCAATAACGTTTATTGTCAAAGTAGACTCGCAACCGTTTTCCGAGCGAAAGATGTAATTTCCAGCTTGGTCCAAGGAAATAGCCCCTAGTTCAAGAGGGCCATTTTCCGAGCTTCCTATTGGGAGTTCAATGGAAAAACCAATACTAGTCTGTGCTAATGCCAAAGACAATTGGCTACCCTCATCAACAGTGATTTCTGAGGCCCCGCTGTCCGTAATTCCATCAATGGTATAGGTCGGTGTAAAGTTCTCAGGTGCACACGAATCGATTACTATGATTTGTAAAGAACCCGAACAGCCTTCTTCCGAATCAAATGTGTACAAGCCAGCCTGAGCCAATGTAATATTTCCGAGATCCAAATCCCCATTACTTATAGCGCCTCCTGGCTGGGTTATTGTAAAGCCTACATTGTCCTCAACAATTCCCAATTGTACTGGTGTCCCAGAATTAACTGAC
>JBCCUY010000564.1:0-1652 GCA_039196145.1 Bacteroidota bacterium | reverse complement strand
TTAACCTTTAAAGTCCTATAGTTTAAATTTTGAAAGTTCCACACCGCTTTTTTCATCATGGGCATGTACCGTACATACCAAACAAGAGTCAAATGAACGGGCAACGATTCCCACTTCTACGGGATCTAGAGGGTCTTCAATAGTTGTGCCCATCAAGGCACTTTCTATAGGTCCAGGGTTGTCATTACCATCTTGCGGCCCAACATTCCAAGTAGTAGGCGCCATAACTTGATAGTTTTTAATGACTCCATTTTCAATTTCAATCCAGTGAGCCAATGCGCCTCTTGCAGCTTCAGTTGCACCAAAGCCTTTTCCATCCTTTTCTTCCGGTTTGATGTAAAACTCGCCATCCAGATCAATCTCCGACAACCACTGTTCGATGAATTTATAAATACGGGGAGCTTCATGGACCCTTGCTAAAACACGGGTAAACACACTTGGTCCCATTTTCTTGATGATATCTCCAAACAAAGGATCTTGAATCTGATGTTCTTTATTATTCGGATTGGCATTCATCACACAACGCGCCAATGGTCCCGTTTCGCAAGCATGCCCATCATATCTTGGAGATTTGGACCAACTATACTTCCCGCCGAAGTCCGTATGCTCCAAAGGGCTGGATTCGACTGGGGTGGGGATAGGCTCATCCCATGGGTGCAAGCCGTCTTCCTGATCACCAAACCACGAATGCTTTATATGCTCACTTACTTTTAAATGGTCGAATTCGTGCCAATTTTCCCCATCAAAATAACCACTGGGACAAATCAATGCGTGGTTCCTACCTTCAATGGTCGGGTTGTTGTATAGGTCTTTATGCAAGTACGTGCCTGTGGTCAGAAATTTGCCCACGCCTTGTCCAAATTTGTCCAATCCGAATTCTATTCCGGCTCTAATCAACAAACCGAGATCACTGTTCTTTTGGGATTCATTTTCTTCAACCCAGGCCAACATATCGTCCCAGGATTTGATTTCCATGTAACGTTCGATGGAACAGCCCAACCAAACGGGTTCCAACCAATCATTCTTGAACTGCTTCAAAATGGCATAGGCCCTGGTAATATCCTTTAAGGTAGGTGCACACATTACACCTCCTGGGACCATGTAGCTGGAATGCGGCCATTGTCCACCGAACAGGGCATAGATTTGTACCGGAAGTGCACTTGCCGTAAGTCCGATTTGGAAGGTTTCCCCAACATAGGCAGACCAGCGTTTTACCACTTCCTTGTACAAAGGCTTGTTGGCGAATTTTTTATTCGCCATATCGGTGGCAAAAATGGCATAGTACCATCTAGGAATACTTTGCAGGGTTTCTGATGCCTGACCAATAGCTCTTAACAACAGGGCATTGGGAGAGAGTTTTGTTCCCCAGGCGGTATCCAAAGCGGAGGAAGCACAATAGAGATGCGAACCGCCGCAAATTCCACATATTCTAGGGGTTACAATTAAGCCCGATTGAGGATCTTTGCCCGCCATTATTTTTTCGAAGCCCCTGAACATCGCAGCTTGGGTGTGTGCCCTGGTCACTTTGCCCTCATCGATGTAAACCTTTACATCTAGGTCTCCCTCGACCCGACCGACGGGGGATATGTTTAATTCTTTAACAGCCATTTTTATTTGTTCTAGTTTATTTTCAATTATTTGGAAGCTTCCAT
>JBCCUY010000563.1:0-1663 GCA_039196145.1 Bacteroidota bacterium | reverse complement strand
TGCTTCTACCGCATTTTGACTGGTTATGATAACATTTTGGATCTTGGACTTTAGGACTACAGAAGGAATCCTGGACGGATTCACTTGAATAAAATCCTCGGAATCTACGGATACAGAATCGCCAAACCGCATAAGTTGGTCCGCGGTAAGTTTTTTCGTGGCGAATATGGTGGTGTTTTTGATTACATCTCCCTGTATTTCGGACATAAGGCGTTTTCCACCTCGGGCCAAAATGCTATTGGCACAGTCCCGGCCAAGATTGTGATGCTCACCAACTCTTGCGGAAAGCTCCGATTCCAATTTTTTGCTACCATCGACGCTCAATAAAACGCCTTCTAGAACGACGCGGTCTTCTTCTATTTTTGCCAAAGCTCCGATCGGAGCAGTACAACCGCCTTCCAATTTATTAAGGAATTGACGCTCCACACTGGTGCAAATTTCGGTGGATTCGTGATTCAGTCCTTGGCAGGCATCCAATATGGCAACATCTCCTTTTCTAGCTACCACCATAATGGCCCCCTGTGCGGGCGCTGGCAACATCCAGGTCAACCCGATGGTGTTTTTGTGCTTTATTCCGATACGTTCCAGGCCCGCTGCGGCAAATATGGCACCGTTCCAAGCGCTATCCCTTAATTTTTGGATTCTTGTATTTACATTGCCCCGAAGATTTGTAATGGTGTGGGTAGGGTAGCGATTGAGCCATTGTGCTTTTCGGCGCAGACTTCCGGTTGCGATCATAGCATCTTTTTGGGCCAAAAATTCCTGATTGTCCTTGTAGGCCAGGATATCCAAAAAATTGCCCCGTTCCAAAACAGCAGCGGATACAATATCGTTGGGCAATAGGGTAGGCACATCCTTCATGGAATGTACGGCAATATCGATTTCCCCTTTTAATAGGGCAACATCCAAGGTCTTGGTAAAAATTCCGGTTATCCCCAGTTCGTGAAGCGGTTTGTCCAGTACCAGGTCCCCAGTGGATTTAATGGGAACCAGTGCGGTTTTGTGACCCAGAATTTCCAGTTTGTGCTTTACCGTATTTGCCTGCCATAGCGCAAGTTCGCTATCGCGTGTCCCAATTCGGATGGTTTTGCCCATTACGATTTCACTTCCAATTGAAATACTTTTTGAATGAGTTCCAAACTATCATCGGCATCGGTATGGGTCTCTTTTAGGTGGTTGGCGAATTGCTTGGTTATTTTTTGGATAATTCTATTGGTGATTAAATCTGCCTGTTCTTCATTGAAATCGGACATTTTTTTGGCATGGTAATCCAATTCTTCATCCTTCATGGTCTTTAGTTTCTTCTTAAGCGCACTAATTACCGGTGCGAACTTGCGGGTTTCCAACCATTGGATAAAATCATGCTTAACGTCCTCTATAATGGCCTCGGCATGCGGAATAAACTGTTTCCTGCGTTCCAGGGTCTCATCGGTCATTTGAGAGAGTTGATCCAGATGGATTAGGGTAACATTGTTTAGCTCTTGTACATTATCGGCCACATTCTTAGGAACGGAAAGATCCAATATCAACAATGGGTTTTTGGTATAAATAAGTTCCTTGGAAATTGTGTGATGGTGTGCTCCCGTTGCTACGACAAATATATCTGCACTCCGGATCTCACTTTGCAGATCCCCATAATCCTTGACGGTCAAATTAAATTTAC
>JBCCUY010000562.1:0-1666 GCA_039196145.1 Bacteroidota bacterium | reverse complement strand
TTTTAGTTTGCTTTTGGATTTGATCCAGCCTACTACGGGCCATGTGGAGAACCAGGGCATTCAGGTAAACAAAAGTGAGGATTGGAAACCACACACCTCCGCTTTTATTGATGAGACTTTTTTGATAGGCTACCTCACCCCTGAGGAGTATTTCTATTTTATAGGCGACCTTCGTGGCAGAAACAAGGCGGACGTAGATCAATTGTTGGCTACGTTTGAAGACTTCTTTCATAGTGAGATTTTAGGGCAGAAAAAATACTTGCGCGATCTGTCCAAGGGAAACCAAAAGAAAGCAGGTATTGTAGCTGCTTTTATTGGCAATCCGGAAGTAGTGATTTTGGATGAGCCTTTTGCCAATTTAGATCCTACTACACAAATCAGGCTTAAGAGCATCATCAAGGAATTGGCCCGGAGGCAAGGTGTCACCGTTTTGGTTTCGAGTCACGATTTGTTGCATGTTACTGAAGTTTGCGAACGCATTGTGGTATTGAACAAAGGGGAAATTGTAAAGGACATTCAGACTTCCGAAGAAACCCTCCGCGAATTGGAAACCTTTTTTGGGGGATAAATTCCCCTCTTGAGAGGGGCAAGGGGTGTGTTCTAAATTGTCCCAAAACCTTCATCTGTCAACTCAAAAGGGTCATTCATCAATTTGGAAGCTTTTTTGAGAGAATCATCACTTTACTTTAGGGTTTAACCATAAAAACCCAAATGATGAAAAGAATTGCTAGTTGGGTCACCTTGGCCGTGTCCTTAGTTTTGATTGTAATAGGTTGTGGTAAAGAGGACGGTCCAAGCACAGATCCAGACCCTAATAATGGAACTCCAAACATTGCGGCACAAACATTAAATGCACGTGAAGATATGGCTCCAGGGGTCATTGATAATGTATCAGCCTCTGATCCAGATGGTGACCCTATCACCTTTTCCATTACAACCAACTCGAACAATCTCTTTGAAATTTCTGAGGATGGCGAACTACGCTTGGCAGCGGACAAAAAATTGGACTACGAGTCGGCATCGTCCCACGAACTTGTTGTTGAGGTATCGGACGGAACAAACAGTGCCAGTGAGACCATCACGGTGTTGGTGGGAAACGTTCCAGACGAGCCTTTTATTACCACATGGAAGGTTGTGGATGGCGAAACCCTTGAAATTCCAACTGGAGGAGAGTATACCTATAGTTGCACCATAGATTGGGGCGATGGCACGGTGGAAACCGTTTCTGACAATACACCATCCCACACCTATGAAACTGCGGATACCTATACCGTAAAAATCGGCATCGGGTTTCCAAGTATTGAAATGAAGGACAGTCAATCTGATAATAACCTCATGAGCATAGAACAATGGGGAGAAATTGAATGGAAAAAACTGGAGAATGCCTTTTACTACTGCACAAATATGGTTGGCAATGCAACAGACGCACCAGACCTATCACAAGTGACTAGTCTAGAAGGAATGTTCGCCTCCGCATATTCTTTCAATGGAGACCTGAATAACTGGGATGTAGGCAACGTGGAGAATATGGTGAGTATGTTTGAATATGCTGAATCGTTTAACAGCGATTTGGATAACTGGAATGTGGTTAAAGTAACAGATATGAGCGATATGTTTAATGATGCAGAGTCGTGTAAAAGTGACATAAGCAACAGGGAAGTGGTAA
>JBCCUY010000561.1:0-1671 GCA_039196145.1 Bacteroidota bacterium | reverse complement strand
TGAACATGGTCTTACAACTTTTGATCATGCCGATATTTATGGGGATTATACCACAGAAGCTGACTTTGGGGCCGCCTATGCAAAAAGCGGTCTTAATCGGGAAGACATTCAGCTTATTACTAAATGTGGGATACAGATGACAAGCGGACGAAAAAACCGCCTTAAGCATTATGAATACAGTAAGGATTACATCATATGGTCGGCGGAACAATCCCTTAAAAACCTGAAAACCGACTACCTGGATTTGTTCCTTTTGCACAGGCCCAGCCCATTGATGCGACCAGATGAGATCGGTGAGGCCATAACGATACTAAAGGAAAGTGGAAAAGTTAAGCAGTTTGGGGTTTCCAATTTCACCCCATCCCAGATCAATCTTGTAGAAACTTGTATTCCCGTATCCGCAAACCAGGTTGAATTCTCTTTAACCCATACGGCACCCATGTATGATGGCACATGGGATGATTGTATTGCCAATAGCCGAAATGCTATGTCATGGAGCCCGTTAGGGTCTGTTTTTCGGGAAGAGCGAAAACAAATACAAGAGCAGCTGTCAATACTGGCTAAAAAGTACGAAGGGGATGAAGGTCAAATTCTTTTGGCATGGATGCTGAAACATCCTGCCAGCCCTAGGCCCGTAATCGGCACTACTACCAAAAGCAGAATTGCAGCTTCTTCCAAAGCTCCCGACCTTGAATTGGAATTACAGGATTGGTTTGCCCTTTTGAAGGCCAGTCTAGGGCATGAGGTACCGTAACATAAACGAAGGAAAAAAATGAATGTACTTATTACCGGAGCTACGAGTGGTATTGGGAAGGCAACAGCAGAACTGCTGGCAAGCCAGGGATTTGGTTTAATCCTGTGCGGAAGAAGGAAAGAACGGTTGCAACAATTGCAAAAGGCATTATCACAAACTACCCAGGTACATACCCTAAGCTTTGATGTCCGGGACAAGAAGGCGGTTTTTGATGCGATAGCAAGTTTGCCAGATGGTTTTCAGCAGGTAGATGTTTTGATCAATAATGCAGGAAATGCGCATGGACTGGACACCATAGATGAAGGTCGGGTGGAAGATTGGGACGCCATGCTCGATATTAATGTTAAGGGGCTTTTGTACATGTCAAAAGCAATTTTGCCGCAAATGGTGGATAGAAAAGCCGGACATATCATTAACATTGGTTCCACTGCGGGCAAGGAGGTATATCCGAAGGGAAATGTTTACTGTGCCAGCAAACATGCTGTTGATGCCATAAACCAAGGGATGCGGATTGATTTGAACAGTTACGGCATTCGGGTTGGAGCAGTAAATCCTGGATTGGTTGAAACCGAGTTTAGTGATGTTCGGTTCAAAGGAGACACGGATAGGGCCCAAAAAGTATATCAGGGATTTCAACCCCTGACGCCCCAAGACATCGCGGATGTTATCCATTTTGTAATAACACGACCTTATCATGTAAATATTGCGGACCTAGTGGTAATGCCAACTGCCCAAGCCAGCAGTACCATCGTCAAGAAAGAGCTATGATCAACAAACGCCTCTTGGTTAAAAATCTATTGGCTCATAATGATGAAAATAGTTTTTATGACAAGAAGCGTTTTATATCCATTGGCGAAAAAGAGGGGAAGGCGAAATTTCTAAAACACGTATGTGCCTTGGCCAATAGCAACCCCATA
>JBCCUY010000560.1:0-1684 GCA_039196145.1 Bacteroidota bacterium | reverse complement strand
TTTGAACCAAGCTTATCCCGATTTAATATTTAATGGTGTAACCCTATGTATCAGTATTCAGCTGATGTGTTTGGCACTATTCTATTTTTATAAGGGGAAATTCCGTCTTGTTATCTTGGGAATCTTTTGTTTCATTGTTGGAGGGGTTTTCATCAATAACATTTTTTGGAACACCATTAAGGAAAACCTACTTTTAAGCTTACTCTTTGGTGCTGGGAAAAATCTGCTCTTTCCCCCTCTTGTCTACGTATATGTTACCTCCTCACAACTACCCAAGGAGAAATGGACCAAACACCTTGCCCTCCATCTTTCATTGCCACTCCTATTCCACCTACTTTATATGATCCTTAAGTTTGGATTTAAGTCCTTCTTTATGGCCAACTACTATTACATGGGATTGGCGCTATACCATGTCTTGTTTATTGTTTCCTTACTCTATTTGGTACTTATCTTTTTCCACTTTAAAAGGAAATATGGGATACAGCTATCACAGAGAATCAATAAGCGATACCAAATTTTCGCCTTTGTGGTACTAGGGTATTACTTTATAGTGAACTTATATGCCGTTTTACCGATATGGGTTCAATCCGATTTTTTTGCAACCAACTTCCTATGGATAAACCGATACATTTTTATGCCTTTGGGGGTTTTAGCGAATACCTTCATCCTAGCCTTTTCCATCACCGAGTTCTTCAAATTCAAATCTCTCTTTGTGCCCCGTCTGCTGCACCTGAACCCAGAGGAAATAACCATTGACTATTCGGTCATTGAAAAAAAAGTATCTAAAATCCTTGAAGAGGAACAACTATATACCAATCCGAAACTAAGCATTTTAGAACTGGCAGAAAGGGCGGATATTGATATCAATCAATTACGGCAATTTTTCAAAACACAGCATACAAGTTTCAAAAAATACCTGAATACTAAACGGGTTGAGAAATTTAAAAGTCTAGTGCATGATGCAAGCTATCAAAACTACAGCCTCCAAGGATTGTCCACTCTAGTAGGGTTTCAATCGAGTGCAACTTTTTTTAGGGTATTTAAGACTTTAGAGGGAGTGACTCCAAACGAATTCCAAAAACGGAGCAAAGGCAAACTATGAGCCTCCCAGTTGGGTAAGGCTTAATACGGCCGGGGTGCTCGAGACATTACAATCATCAACTATGATTTGAGCCATCATTTGATTGGTATTGCCGTTGCTTTCTATGCTGCCTGAACCCGTATAAGTACCTGTGCAGGGGTTACTGGGGTCAATATTAAAGTCCACTCGGATGACAAAGTTATCAATGGTCATGGTATCTGGATCGTAATCGAAGTCGAAGGTGCCATCTTTGCCGTTAGTGCTGCAACAGGCCATAAAATCATTCGTTTCAAAATAGTCCCCAGCGAATTTATTCGTGGAGCTTTCGTTCACGGTCAAAGAGACCGGGACAGTAATATCGTCACCTGAAAGCGTCAATTGAAGGGAGCCCGTATAAAAACCTTCTATAGAATCAATGGTTGATGTCCCTTCGTCACCATCGGAGTCATCACCACTGGAGCACGACGAAAGTAGGTTTAAGAGAACGAAAAAAAAGAAAAGACCTTTGGGGAAGTTAAATTTGAACATTTGGAAGAATTTTTCTCCAATGTTATGCATTTATCCAGTCCTTCATCTGACAAAAAAGTATCAAAACAAAAAAAT
>JBCCUY010000559.1:0-1685 GCA_039196145.1 Bacteroidota bacterium | reverse complement strand
TTCTTTGAACATGATGCCCATAATCAATTGTGCTCCCTAAAACAAACGGAAAAAGGAGTGCGGTTGGACGAATTGTTTTCTTTCAATGAAATATTCAATTCGCAATAAAGTTTTACATTTCAATAAATATCATTCATATGAATCGTAGTCACATTAAATTTTACTTCACTTTATCAGCTGCCTCCGTACTCCTCATGGGATGCAGCGCCACAACCCTGGTGTCAACCCCAGTTGAAAATATAGATGCCGTTCCGCTTAAAGTTTCGGAACTAACCGAGTCCCAGAAAAAAACCTGGGGTCATGCGGACCTGATTGGCGACACAATCCCAGGAATGAGCGTGGACAAGGCCTACAAAGAAATTATCAAAAACAAAAACGGAAAGACCGTTATTGTGGCCGTTGTTGATTCCGGAATAGATATTGATCATGAGGATTTGGATGACGTACTATGGACCAATAAGGGCGAACGACCCAACAATGGTATCGATGATGATGGTAATGGGTATGTGGACGATATTCATGGCTATAATTTTTTGGGCGAGGCCTATAATGAGCAACTCGAATACGTTAGAATGCTCCGCCTTGGTGTTGGAGATGCCTCTGCAAGGGCTAAGGCACGCCTTAAGCTAGATGAAGAGTATCCAAAAGCGCTGCAAAACAAACAGCAGTATGAGCAGATTTTTCAAGTAGTGAAAAACGCTGACGCCGCCGTGAAAAAGGAACTGGGCAAAAGCATTTATAGTAAAAAGGAGCTTATGGACCTAGAGCCAAAGTCCGAGGAGATGAAGCAGAACATCGCTGTGCTTACCCAAATGTTCTCCTACGGAGATGATATTCCAAGTGTAATGGATGAACTTTCCGAAGGAATCACCTATTTCACGGACCAGGTAAACTACAATCTAAACAAGGATTTTGATGGTAGGGAACCTGTTGGAGATGACCCCTATAATCTTTCCGATACAAAATACGGTAACGGAAACCCAAAGAACAGGGTGGAAACCGAAAGCCATGGCACCCATGTTGCCGGAATTATAGCGGCCGAAAGAAACAATGGTAAAGGCGTAAATGGAGTGGCAAAAAATGTGAAAATTATGAGTCTTAGGGCCGTTCCCAATGGGGATGAGTATGACAAGGACATCGCAATGGCCATTCGTTATGCAGTGGACAATGGCGCAAAAATCATTAATTGCAGTTTTGGAAAGTCATTTTCCCCAAATGCGCAGTGGGTTTACGATGCCATTAAATATGCGGCCTCCAAGGATGTTTTGATCGTTCATGCAGCAGGAAACGATGGCAGTAACTTGGACGATGCGGAAAACCCAAATTACCCCAACGACCATAATTTTGGGGCATTAGAGTTTGCCGACAATGTATTGACAGTTGGTGCGCTTACCAGTAGCTACGGATCCAAAATGGTGGCCACTTTCTCCAACTACGGCCAACAGAATGTCGACGTTTTTGCACCTGGTGATGCAATTTATTCCACCTTGCCCAACAACAAATATGACTTTATGGGAGGAACATCCATGGCCGCGCCCGCGGTAGCAGGAGTTGCGGCTCTTATCCGGTCTTATTATCCACAATTGTCAGCGGTACAGGTAAAGCAGGTGATCATCGAATCTGGATTAAAATCAAAGTCTTCCATAATTGTGGCAGGAGACCCTGCCAATGCCTCAACGTTTGAC
>JBCCUY010000558.1:0-1698 GCA_039196145.1 Bacteroidota bacterium | reverse complement strand
GAAAGTCCACCCATAGGCTTTGCTTTAACTGGTCAAAAGCAGTGTTTCGGGCATAATTGCTTTCTATCCCTGACATCTGCCGTTGCACCAGGTTTAGAACGGAAAAGGCCAATCCCACAACAATGACGGTCAGTAACAAAACCACCAACATCTCGCTTAGGGTAAACGCCCGTAATTTTTTTACGCCCTTCATCTTTTGACTACAATTTCTTTGTTCAATGTCTCTTGACCCGCCCTGAAAACGATTCGCTTAGTTTGGTTCCAATCTTCCTCATAGACCTCCAGTTCCCAGTCTTCCCAAGTTTGGTAATGGGGGAGCTGTAAAAGCTGATTTTGGTGCCGATACTGTAATTTTAGAAGTTCTTGCCGTACAGCGCTGTCGTTGGACCGAATGTTATTGGCAAATAGATTGTTCAACAGCATGCTGGCCATCATAAACACTACCACGATCAAGACGGTTGCCACCAAAGTTTCCATGAGGGTAGACCCTTTTATTTTCTTTAGTATAACCATTGGGATACTTGGTTTAGGGGGTCGTTTTGGTAGAGGATACCGGCATATTCAAAAGGTAACAACCTACTGTTGATGGATCCGTTGTACAGATGGTTTTGGTAGCTGCTGCCATTTTCAAGGGCAATAAAGCCAGCTGTGGTAACACTACCCGCAACATTGCCCTTTAGTTCCAGATTATCCGAGCAATGGATCATGCCCGTGACGGTTGCGTTTGCTTCAATTTTGATGTGGGGCTTGTATGGATGAGCCTTTTCGGACTTTGACTTATAGATAACCGTACCACGAATGTCCGCATTGGGACCAATTAAAATGTTGGCGGCCTTATCTTCCAAGTCGAAATCCGGTTTGTTCTTTTCGCTCACCAAGAGCACTGACGGATAAGCCAATCGGCACCCCTTTCCAACCCTTATGGACTTGCTGGCCAGGGCCTGAAAATTACCTTCGGTAAAATCCCCAATGTCTATTTTGGGCGCGATCAAGATTACATCGCGCAACGTTGCGGAAGCATCCACTATTATCTGCTCTGTGGCCCACACAATAATATTTCCCGATAGTTGTACCTGTCCCAATTGAAGATGGGTGCCCTTAAGAATTTTGGTAGGTTCCTTAAAACTGTTTTTTAACACCATCCCTGGTTTTAGGAATAGGTCTTCACCCACGGGCTCAAAATGCGGAGCGGTCAGGCGGGCTATTTGCTGTTCCACTTCCGGGTCAAGGGGAGGAAGTTGTTTTTGGCTCCGTTTTTTGTCCCCATAGATCAGTCTGGGGGCACGGTAACTATGGCCGCGGATGTTTCCTGTTTTTATGCCCCTTTCCGGGAGATGGGCGGTACCCGTTATTCTTGTTTTTCCCACAAGGACCAATGGCCGTTGATTGTCCTTAAGGTATAGTGCGGGGCGTTCTGGATTGGCATTGCCGACCAAGGCTATTTTTTCAAAGGACATTTTTCCCTTATTGGCTTTTACCTGTCGTTTTTCCAAGAGGCCCCAGTAGCTTTTATGTACGCGTACACGGATGCCAAGTTCATCTGCTGTGGGCAGTTCCAATGATTCATAGCTGCGCATGGAGCTGGAGAACGAATCTTCCATGCCCACATCCGTTGCCTGGATCAAACTAACAAGGACATCCGTTTTTTTATGGAAGAGTTTGTGGGAATAGGACAGCAGTACAAAGGACAATAGCAAT
>JBCCUY010000557.1:0-1739 GCA_039196145.1 Bacteroidota bacterium | reverse complement strand
CGCATATAAACCAGCATTTGTGCTCTATGATGGGTAATATGGTCCGAAAGTAACAACAGAATTTGTCTTTTTGTTCTGTTCGAGCCAAAATAGTCCAACCTTTCGGTAAGTCGGTTTGTGTCAAAGCTCGAAATGAATTTGATGGTTTTATCAAAAGTCTCCTCTATTTTGTCTATCATTTCCTGTTTTGATTTGTTGGTCACCTTGAGTTCCGTGTCCGTATTCCAATCCCTTGCTTCACGTCCGCCCATTAAGGATTGACTATGCCAATCCATGGCCCAACCGATATGCATTAAGCTTTCCGCGAAACTCATTGATTCCGGTGTTGCTTTAAACCCATACTGGTCTTCCGGCATAGTTTCCGCTACAAGAGTTAAATACTTTTTTGAATTTTCAAGTCGTTCCAAATATTCTTTGATAAAGTCATTTTCTTGAGCGATGAGTGGTAATGAAATTGAAGAAAATAGGATTATCGCCGTCAAGATTACTATTTTACGCATCGTATTGAATTGCTTAAGGGTTTTCGATTCCAATGTAGAGTTTTTTCACGACGAATGGTAACGGGGCGTGTAAGATATCGTATGTGACGGTAGGAGCTTATGCATTTTGGATGTTGTTGTATTTGTTCGATTTGGTTGCTATTCTAAATCCCAGGTCATCTATGGCGAACGAAAAAGGGTGACTTCTTCTTCGAGTGGTTGCCATAACACTCCTTTCTTGATCGCACCAGCCACCACCTCGAAAAACGCGATACGATCCATAAACGGTTTCATCGTAAATGTCCGCGCACCATTCCCAAACATTTCCCAACATATCATAAAGGCCCCATTCATTGGGTTTTTTCCGCCCTACTTCTTGGGTCTGGTCGTTGGAGTTGTTTTTATACCAGGCAACTTCATCTAATTTTCCGTACCGAATTTCTTTAGTACCTGTCTGACAGGCATATTGCCATTCAGCTTCTGTGGGTAGCCGAAATCCGTTTGCATTGGGATTGGAGGCTACTTTTTCGGTGGCTAAATGAATAGCATAGCATTTGTCCTTGCCCAAAGCCTCCGATAGTTTATTGCAAAAAATCACTGCATCGATCCATGAAACAGTTTCAACAGGCAGCCTATTTCCTTTGAATGTTGAAGGGTTCTTATCAGTGACCGCCTCATAAATTTCTTGGGTAATCGGGTATTTACAAAGTTCAAAACAATCTATTTCAACCGACCAATCATCCTTTGTTCGGTCGTCTCTCATGTGTACAGTTCCAGTCGGAATGGTCACAAACAAGTTATCAATTACCCCTCTGTTAATTTTTCCAATTACTCTGTCCATCATGCCTTTTTAAATAACAACTAGCATAGTAAATCACATGTATCTATCTATGGTATATGCATTGACGAGTACCTTCAAAAAATCGATCTGTTTCATCCACTTACCTCTAAACCCCAATTACAAGCTTATACCCCACCCCACGGATGTTTACGATTTTCACCTTTGGATCGGCCTCGAATTTCTTGCGCAATTTTGATATAAAAACATCCAGGGTCCGGCCCACATAATCGCCCTGGTCCCCCCAGACCTTATTTAGGATTACCTCCCGTGCCACACTGGTGTTGGCCGCCTTGTAAAGTAAAAGCAGTAGGTCCGCTTCCTTGCCGGTCAGCTCTGTTCTTTGATTTCCCAATACGAGTTCTGTATTTCGTTTGTCGAACCGGTATTCCCCTAAGGAAATCATATTCGGATCAACCTTG
>JBCCUY010000556.1:0-1742 GCA_039196145.1 Bacteroidota bacterium | reverse complement strand
CGGAAAAAAGTCGACAAGACGAAACCATTCAAATTGTAGATTCCCAAAAAGATGGGGCTCCAAATGAGGCCGCTACAGATAATTCCCAACCCAATCCCGGTCTGGTTCCCAAAAATGAAAATGAAGCTGTTGCAGTTTCCGACGCCGGTTTGGAAAGCGGAAAAAAGGACGAAACGGAACTTATCCCTGATACGGACACAGATTATACTAAAATATCTTCCAAGGACAATACAAGGCATGCATCCGAGGAGGCTATTGCCGAAACCGGGGAAAAGACATCCAAAGAAATTGAGCAGGCTAACGGTAGAAAATCAATTTTTGATGAAATTCAAGAACAGCAAGAAGAGGAGGCCCTAGCAGAGGTTAAAGGTAGTAGGTGGTCTGCAGGACCCAGCATCGCCCCGGTTTATTATAATGCCATTGGTGAGGGGTCCCCCGTGCATTCCATTTTCGTACCCAACTCAAAGTCCGGGGAAATTAATCTGAGCTATGGTCTTACGGTAGCTTATGAAATTAGTGATCGCTTAAGTATCCGTTCAGGACTTCATAGGGTGGATTACGGCTATGATACCAATGATGTGGAATTTTCCTCTTCCTTACAGGCATCAGCCAATGGACAAATAGATAATATAAATTATACGGCGACTTCCAAAACCTTGGTAGTGCAAAGCAAGGCAAACGGTATTTCCAGTGCTGTGGCCGATCCGGAAGCCGCCCTTATAGATTTAACGGCACAGGATCCGTCACGAAACGGTACCATGGCCCAACAATTTGGATATCTTGAAGTGCCCGTGGAACTTAACTATGCGCTTCTAGATCGGAAATTTGGGATAAATTTAATAGGAGGGGTAAGTTCCTTATTCTTGGTTGATAACACGGTTACCCTAAACGCAGATGGACTTACCACTGAAATGGGAGAGGCCAACAACATCAACAGTGTAAACTTCAGTACCAATGTAGGTTTTGGCCTTAACTATAGATTCACACCTAAATTACGATTTAACCTGGAGCCTATTTTTAAGTATCAATTGAATACCTTCTCAGAAACTGCTGGGAATTTCCAACCGTTTTCGGTAGGAGTCTATAGTGGTTTGAGCTTTAGATTCTAACAATGTTGGTTAGGTAAGTCGTTGTACCCTCAACGACTACTAATTCGCCTCGATGACTTTGTCGAGGCGTTTTTCATTTTTGCAGATCCTTTAAAATCAATCCCCTTACCTGTTCCCTTAAGTTCGCTTTATCCTCTTCGGACAACAATCCGGTTTCAAAAAAAGGATGGACCCTTACCCGTAGAGGACCCGGACCCCCGCTAAAAAAGGTAAAGGGCAACCTTTTTTTCCCGTCAAAAAAGGTCATCGGCACTATGGGAATACTATGGGCAATGGCCATTTTGAATGCCCCGTCCTTAAATTCATCCAAAACAATGTGTTCCTCTGGAACACCCCCCTCCGGAAAGATGCAAATACTAAGCCTCTGGTTTAAACGTCGTTGTGCCCTTCTATAAACACCGGTCCTGCTCCGTGTATCCTCTCGATCAACCATGATACAGACCCGCTTATAAAAAAATCCGAATAGTGGAATTTTAACCAATTCCTTCTTACCCACAAAAACAAAGGGACTTGGACTTGTCCAGAGCATAAGCATAATGTCCAACATGCTAGTATGATTGGCCACAAGCATATAGCTTTTGCCTTTTTCCATTTTTTGTTCGCGGATTATTCGAGGAGGACAGCCCATGCCAT
>JBCCUY010000555.1:0-1744 GCA_039196145.1 Bacteroidota bacterium | reverse complement strand
CCTTATTCAATTCCGGAAGGCCGTACACAAACGTTTTTTCATTCCAGCTTGACGAAGATTGGAGCCTAAAGTCATTACTTAGATCAATAATTTTGGTGCGTTCAGCAAAGGTATTCTCATCTAGGAATTTGGTGGAGTTACCATGTCCCAAACATAGAAAGACCACATCCACCTCTGGATTTACCTTACCAGAAAACAACAAATCGGTTTGACCCAACAAATCTTGATGTGCCGAGGTCACTGGTTTTCCAGCTCGCGTGGTACTGAATACGAAATCAATTTCCGCTTCGGGATGGTGGAGTAGCAGTCGAATGAGTTCTCCGCCGGTATAACCGGATCCACCTATAATACCTACTTTGATCATGACTTTTGGTTTACGTGATTTGCAATTTTTCCTGAATTGGATAAGATTTTGATAAATCCTTTGGCGTCATCTGCGGTCCAGCCCTTATTCATTTCCCCATAACTGCCAAAAGAAGCGTTCATAAGGTCATGTGGCGAAGCAACCCCATTGAGCTCAAACCGGTAGGGGTGAAGAGTGACAAAGATATCTCCGGAGACATTTTTTTGGGTATCCGTCAAAAAAACCTCGATGTTTCGCATTACTTCGTCCAAATAATTGCCTTCGTGCAGCAACATCCCATAAAAGTTGGCCAATTGTTCTTTTTGATACTGTTGCCATTTGCTCAAGGTGTGTTTTTCGAGCAGATGGTGGGCTTTGATTATAATTGTTGGCGCAGCGGCTTCAAAACCTACCCGACCCTTTATGCCGATGATGGTATCGCCCACATGAATATCCCTGCCTATGGCATATTTAGATGCGATGGCTTCCAATTTTTCGATATTTTCAACCGGAGTGGCAGATTCTCCATCCAAAGCAATAAGCTCTCCATTCTTGAAACTGAGTTTAATTTCCTTGGGAAGTTTACTTTCTAGCTGACTGGGATATGCACTTTCTGGAAGGGGCAGGTGGGAGGTGAGGGTTTCATCCCCGCCAACAGATGTTCCCCAAAGACCTCGATTGATGGAATATTTGGCCTTCTCCCATGGATAGTCAATACCATTTTTCTGCAAATAAGCTATTTCTGCCTCCCGGGATAATTTATTATCCCTTATAGGTGTAATTATGGTGATATCCGGGGCCATTATTTGAAAAATCATATCGAATCGAACCTGGTCATTTCCGGCTCCCGTGCTCCCGTGCGCTATATAATCCGCTCCTATTTTTTTGGCATGGTTTACAATTTCAATGGCCTGAACAATCCGCTCGGCACTTACAGACAGGGGGTAGGTATTGTTTCTGAGCACATTCCCATAGATAAGATATTTCACCACCTTGTCATAAAAACTGGAGACAGCGTCAATTGAGGTATAGGAGGTTGCTCCAAGGTCCAAGGCTTTTTGTTGTATACCATTGATCTCCTCTTTGCTAAAACCGCCGGTATTTACACTCACGGCATGGACTTCAAAACCTTCTTCTTGGGATAGATATTTGGCACAGTAGGAGGTGTCCAAACCGCCACTGTAGGCCAAGACTAGTTTCTTCATTTTGATTTCTTTTTAAGGAAAAGATTCTGTTTCATTTGCTTTAACCGTTGAAAGGCTTTTCCATTTAGTTTTTTAGATTGTTTTTTGTCGCTTGGGTCATACAGCATACCGGTACACAGACACATGTTTTTTTCAGTTCTGGTGAGCACGTCAAAATTTTTGCAGGTTTGGCACCCTTTCCAAAAGTCGGGATCAT
>JBCCUY010000554.1:0-1750 GCA_039196145.1 Bacteroidota bacterium | reverse complement strand
TGAGGTAGTTGTTCCTTAAGACGAAGGACAATTTCCGGCATACCCTTGAGGGCAAACCTAAAAGTGGTATCATCCAAGACTTCGAACTTATCAATATTATCAGGCATCAAGGTTTCAAAATTCTTGATGTCCGTTAAAAAATCAAATACATCCTTTGCGCTTTTTGCTACTTTCTTTTTGGGTACTTCAATGTGCATTACAAGAGGTTTATTTCCATTGCTGTGGATTGGATTTCCACTCCAATAAGGTTTGAAACTGTGATTTTTCGATGTAATTGGTTTCCGAAGCCTGTTCCACTAAATGATCGTAATCAGACAACGTATGTAGGGCCACTTTTTCCTCGGCAAAATTGGTGTCTGCCAATGAAAATCCGTAGGTGAAAATCGCAACCATGCCCCTCACATCCACATTTTGCGAGCGTAGCGCCCTTACAGCGTTCAGGCTACTTTTTCCGGTGCTGATAAGGTCTTCAATAACCACCACACTTTGACCTGCCTTCAAATGACCCTCTATTTGATTTTGCCTTCCGTGTGATTTAGGCTCGGGTCTCACATAAATAAAAGGGAGTCCAAGGACATCCGCAACTAGAATACCTATGCCTATAGCTCCAGTCGCTACCCCAGCGATCACATCGGGTTTTCCATAGAGCGTTTCAACCTGATTCGCCATTTCCTTTCTCACAAAATCACGTATTTCAGGGTAGGAAAGCATAATCCTATTGTCGCAATATATGGGAGATTTCCAACCAGAAGCCCATGTAAAAGGATTTTCTGGTTCCAACTTAATTGCATTAATTTGCAGCAGAAGTTCGGCAGTTTTTTTTGCTGTATCCTTGTTTAAAACCATTGGGCAAATGTATAAAGTTTTTGTTAATGAGTCCCCACTGATCTTAACAAATGAGCGACAGGACAATACCCATGGAAACCTCTTTTCTTTAGATGGTGATTCTATCGTTATGGCCATTGATTCTTTGGCCAAGGGACGACTTTCCGAAGCTTACATTTACCATCCGGATGAAGAAAAAATCTTGGATGTGTTTATGCACAAAATCCCCGTTGTGGTAGCTGGAGGTGGATTTGTAACCAATGCCAAGGGCAAAGTTCTATTTATTTATAGGAATGATAAATGGGATTTGCCCAAAGGGAAGGTAGACAAAGGGGAATCCATTGAAAAAGCAGCCATGCGGGAAGTGGAAGAGGAGACAGGGGTAAAGGATCTGATCATTGAAAAATTCCTGCAAACTACTTACCATGTGTTCCGAAGAAATGGGGAATACCGTTTAAAACAGGTGCATTGGTTTGCCATGACCACGACGTATGATGGTAAATTGCAAGGTCAAGAAGCGGAAGGCATAATGAAGGTAAAATGGAAGGGTCCAAAAAAAATCAGAAAGGCGCTACGGAATTCCTACCACAATATCAAAATCCTTTTTGAGGATTGGCCTACTCCGACAAAAGAATAGTTTCGGCTTTTGAGCCCTTTGAAACCCTTGCAATAGGGTACTTCATATAAGGTTTTTCGCGAAATTTTGAACGCTGGTAAATCCAGTCCAATTGCGCATACCAATCTTGGGAAAAGGCTTCATCCAGTTCCTTCCGAGCCAAAAAGTTTGCTCTCATTATTGTATCCTTGCTGAGTATTTCCAAAGCTGCGTCCTCAAAAACATAGGGCGAAAAGCCCTCTTTTTGCTGAAGTACTGTATCGAAAAAATTCCAATTGAAGAAGGAATCATCGGCTTGGGGTTCCAAGG
>JBCCUY010000553.1:0-1754 GCA_039196145.1 Bacteroidota bacterium | reverse complement strand
GGAGATCCCTTCCACGTTCACATTATTCGATTCAAAATCTGGCTGTCCTAGAACCACGTCGGCAGCTTGTCCATTTTTAGATGGCAAATGATGCCAAATAAGCACGCGATGGTTCCATGCATCCGCGACAATCAATCGTTGTCCGTCACTCCAAATTCCTGAGGGATAATGTAGGCTTTGAGAGGTCACGGTTCCCCCAGAATTTCTTTCCGAACCTCCCACATCTTGTTGGCCCAAAACAACATCTGGTTCTTGGTGTAATGACGTAGGCAATTGATACCAAATAAACACTCGATTTTGACCTGTATCGGAAACAAAAAGCATATTGTTGACCAGGTGAACACCTCTAGGAGCCAAAAATGGTTTTTGTTCGGAGCCTTTAAAAATGTACGGATTGGAAACCTGCGTGCCCAGTGTAGTAAAATCCATACTAACAGATTCGTGGTAATTGTTCCCCTGGCAACATGCTCACCACTCGTTTTCCACCAATTGCGCTTTCCAGAATCACCTGTCTAGGATGTTCTTCCGTCACCGTACCCATTATTTGGGCATGTAATCCATTCTCATCCTTTTGCAATTCTAACAGGAAGTCCTCTGCAACTTCTTCTGCAACAAAGGCAATAAAAAGACCTTCATTGGCCACATACAGTGGATCAAGTCCCAATAGTTCGCACGCACTAGCCACTTGATCGTTTAGAGGAAGGTCTTTTTGAAAAATATCGATTCCCAGATCGATAGACTGAGCTGTTTCCTTTAAAACCGTTGCCACTCCTCCCCGGGTAGGGTCGGTCAACAAATGAATAGCTCCTCCAAACTGGCCCAAAAGCTTTATGATGGAATGGTTTAGATTGGTCGTATCACTTTGTATTTCCGAATCAAACTCAAGTCCTTCGCGAACGGACATTATCGCCATACCATGAGTGGCCACTTGTCCACTGATGATGATTTTATCTCCCCTTTTGATATTACCTGCTGCTATATCCGCTTTTGGATGAACTTTTCCGATGCCCGATGTATTGATAAAGATTTTGTCACCCTTCCCTTTTTCAACCACTTTAGTGTCTCCCGTTACCACTTGTACCCCAGCTTTTTCACAGGCAAATTTCACGGCTACCAAAACCTCCCAAAACTCCGAAACCTTAAGCCCCTCTTCGATAATAAAGCTAAGCGACAAATATTCTGGAACCGCACCACACATCGCCAAATCGTTCACCGTACCGTTCACTGCCAATTCGCCAATATTCCCTCCAGGAAAAAAGATGGGAGATACCAAAAAACTATCCGTAGAAAATGCAGTTTTTCCTTCAAGTTCCAAAAAAGCCCCATCATGACGGGCGTCTAAAATGGGATTTGATAGTAAATCAAAAACTCCGCTATCCAACAATTTGTTGGTTAACAATCCGCCACTTCCGTGGCCCAAGGTAATCACATCGAAATCCATTTTGGGCATGGGACATTGCAATTGCATGCGTAATTTTTTCTCCTCTGACATTCAACAATATTAAGCTTCAACCATCCCTGAAAAATGATAATACGCAGCGCAAGCACCCTCACTACTTACCATTGGAGCTCCCATTGGATTTGAAGGCTTACACTTTTTGCCAAACTGTGCACATTCAAAAGGTTTTTTGATGCCCTTCATAATCTGACCTGAAATACATTCCGGATTTTCTGGGGCTTCCTCAATGGACACCTTGTATTTTTTAGTAGCGTCGAAATTTGCATATTTTGGTTTAACACCATAGCCGCTAAGG
>JBCCUY010000552.1:0-1756 GCA_039196145.1 Bacteroidota bacterium | reverse complement strand
GGAATCAACCGCGTTCTGAAGGATTTTGGTAGCATCTGTGGGTTTAAAATGGTGCAACGATAAAAATTGAGTTCTGATTCCCTTTAGGTCTTCCGGAACATCCCGTGCATCTATGGAACGCTTAACAAAATCAAAATTGTTAGCCTGTTGTTGGGTATATTCAAATGCCTTTATATTGGGAAAGTAGTCGGTAAGGATAATTTTTAAATCAGGAATCGACTTCTTAAGTTCACTGTTGAGCCAGAGTAGCCCTCCACCTCCACCAGATGCCAGATCTACGATTTGATGGATGCCACTTGCACGAATTCCCCGTTCCAAAACGGGAAGTATAGGTTTGTATAACTTGGTTTTGTTTGCAAGAAATTGCAGAAAATCTGTTCCGTAGTTCCTCAAAAAGGTAGGGAACCATTTTTGGTCTTCAAATTCGAACAGATGTATTCGTCCCATAGGTTATGGGTTTCAAGCCTTAAAAAAAGAATCTACAAATTCATATTTATTGAAGACCTGCAAATCCTCAATTCCTTCGCCTACCCCAATATATTTTACCGGGATTTGAAACTGGTCAGAAATTCCTATCACAACCCCACCTTTGGCGGTGCCGTCCAATTTGGTCACTGCCAAACTGCTCACTTCGGTTGCTTTTGTAAACTGCTTGGCCTGTTCAAAGGCGTTCTGTCCTGTAGAACCATCCAATACCAGCAGAACATCATGTGGTGCATCCGGGACCACTTTTTGCATGACCCGTTTTACTTTGGACAATTCATTCATAAGATTCACCTTGTTATGAAGTCTGCCGGCGGTATCAATAAGTACCACATCCGCTTGGTCGGCCACTGCCGAGTTTAATGTATCAAAGGCTACTGAGGCCGGGTCGCTTCCCATTTTTTGCTTGACAATGGGAATATCCACACGTTCCGCCCAAACTTGCAACTGATCTATGGCTGCCGCCCTGAAGGTATCTCCAGCGCCCAAAACTACCTTAAGCCCTTGTTTTTTGAACTGATGGGCCAACTTTCCGATGGTTGTCGTCTTCCCCACACCATTTACACCCACTACCATGATCGCGTAGGGTTTTTTATCCTTGGGAACCACGAATTCAGTATCCTCCCCAACATGGGTCTCGGATAGAAGACCAGCTATTTCTTCCCTTAAAATGGTATTTAATTCCTCAGTTCCCAAATACTTATCCCTGGAGACCCGCTCTTCAATGCGTTAAATTATCTTCAGGGTGGTGTTCACACCAACATCTGAGGTCACCAGTACTTCCTCCAAGTTGTCCAATACCTCATCATCGACTTTGGATTTTCCGGCCACAGCTTTTCCAAGCTTTCCAAAAAAACTGGTTTTTGACTTTTCCAAGCCCTTGTCCAGAGTCTCCTTTTTATCCGAAGAAAATATGTTTTTAAATAGGCTCATATGCGATCGTCATCAAGCTTCAAAGATAGGAAAGTAAGTGCATAAAAAAAGCCGCTTAAGAAGCGGCTCTAAATGTTGTTCTGTGAATTGGTTATTTTTTGTTCAACCAATCGTTTACCAATTCTGGTGCCATTACAGACTCCACAAAAGTATAAGCTCCTGTTTTCGGGGATTTGACCATTTTGATAGCTTTGGTCAACCTTGTGTATGAGGACTGAAGTGTTGCTACTGTTTTCTTTGCCATGGTCTACTTATTTAATTTCTTTATGAATGGTCATACGCTTTAAGATTGGATTGAATTTTTTGATTTCCATCCTGTCTGGCGTGTTCTTTTTATTCT
>JBCCUY010000551.1:0-1770 GCA_039196145.1 Bacteroidota bacterium | reverse complement strand
TTACGTTAATTTGAATGTAGGGTTTGGTCTCTACTCTTTCTGTGAAGAGCTTCGGAAAAGTGCTTTAAACACTGGAGGATTAGAGCAATTTAAGCCTTTTACACCTATGGATTCAAAACCGTTCAGATCTTTTTGAAAACTTGTCGAAAATATCTGGAAAAAGATACTTTTTCAACAGCGGCAAATTGCTATTTTTGCCCATGCATAACAACGTACTTATCCTAGACTTTGGCTCCCAGTACACCCAGTTGATTGCACGAAGGGTTCGCGAGCTGAACATTTACTCAGAAATTAAACCTTACAACAACCCGCCCAAGGATTTATCCAAATACCAAGCCGTAATTTTATCCGGTTCTCCCTACTCTGTAAGGGCCAACGATGCTCCACATCCAGACTTGTCCGAGATTAAAGGAAAAAAACCACTGTTAGGCATTTGCTACGGTGCCCAATACCTAGCACAATTCAATGGGGGAAATGTGGCGCCTTCAGCAACCCGGGAATATGGAAGGGCCAATTTGTCCTACGTTAAGGAGGGTGAAACTTTTCTTGAGGGCTTGGGCGAAGGAAGCCAAGTTTGGATGAGCCATAGCGATACCATTAAACAGTTGCCGGAAGGCACCAACAGATTGGCCAGTACGCACGATGTGGAATTTGCCGCCTTCCATTTTGAAGAAGAGCTAACCTATGGTATCCAATTTCATCCTGAGGTATACCATACCACAGATGGGAAACAGCTATTGGAGAATTTTTTGGTGAAAATAGCCGGATTAAAGCAGGATTGGACCCCGGATGCCTTTATCGAGACTACAGTGGCAGAACTAAAACAGAAAATTGGTGATGAGAAGGTCATCCTTGGATTATCGGGAGGGGTAGATTCAAGCGTAGCGGCCATGCTGCTCCATAAAGCCATTGGAAAACACCTGCATTGTATTTTTGTAAATAACGGTCTGCTCCGTAAAAATGAGTTTGAAAGTGTCTTGGACCAGTACCAGCATATGGGACTGAATGTAAAGGGAGTAGATGCTTCGGCACGTTTTTTGGATGCCTTGAAAGGTGAATCGGATCCTGAAAAGAAAAGAAAGATCATTGGAAGGGTTTTTATCGAAGTTTTTGATGATGAGGCCCATAAGGTTGAAAATGCGAAATGGTTGGCGCAGGGTACCATTTATCCAGATCGTATAGAATCGGTTTCTGCCAGTGGAGGACCTTCGGCGGTGATAAAAAGTCACCATAACGTAGGCGGACTTCCAGATTATATGAAACTGAAAATTGTGGAACCCTTGCATTTATTGTTCAAGGATGAGGTGCGAAGGGTCGGAAGGAATTTGGGGATGGATCCTGGTATTTTAGGCCGTCACCCCTTTCCTGGTCCAGGATTAGGTATCCGTATCTTGGGTGACATTACCGCGGAAAAAGTGTCTATTTTACAGGAAGTTGATGCCATTTTTATCGATGGACTCAAAAAATGGGGACTTTATGATAAGGTTTGGCAGGCCGGAGCCATGCTTTTACCCGTAAATAGTGTAGGGGTCATGGGAGATGAACGTACGTATGAAAAATGTGTCACACTTAGAGCGGTTGAAAGTACGGATGGGATGACAGCAGACTGGGTAAATTTACCCTATGAATTTTTACAAAAGACCTCGAATGATATAATAAATAAGGTCAAAGGCGTTAATAGAGTAGTGTATGACATTAGCTCAAAGCCACCAGCAACTATAGAATGGGAATGAAAAAATTTATTACATCACTGGGTTTTCTGGCCTTTTT
>JBCCUY010000550.1:0-1780 GCA_039196145.1 Bacteroidota bacterium | reverse complement strand
ATTTTACGTATATAAAGCTTTCATGCTTTATGTATACCAAATTGATAAGTTTGACTATAAATATCCAGATCCCGACGACCTTGAGGAAATTCTGGCATATCCATTTGTATTAGATGAAAACTATAAAATCCAATGCGAAACGCTGCAAGATTTTAGGATGTTCGCCAAGCTTATCACCTATCAAGTTGACCAATTTGCTAAGTCATTTGACAAACAATATGCAGAAGTTTTCGACCCACTTTATAGCCAGGCCGTTTTTGATGAAAAAATGATTGCCAATGGACTGTATACCGAAGAAGCAATACAAAGGGTCAAAATTGAGAAAGAATTAAATGCTATACCACTTCCCTGTTCTCTGAATTAGTACCAAATTCCTTTTCGATACGTTTTTCCCGTTCAGACCATTCCATCAAATAATGTTCGCCAGTGTGCATCCCTAATGCCTTGCACCTATCAAATTCAGCTTTTTCCATTTTTTTGTACTCTAACATTGCCTCGACTTCCTCTAATCGATTTTGTGCCTTTTCTATTTTTTGATAGGCGGCGTTAATCCTTAGTCGGTACTCTTGGTGTGCCTCATGACTTCCGTGTATTTTTTGTATGTTGTAAGTGAATCTATTTAAATTTTCAGCTTTTTTAAACTCCTCTAAGCCATGAATTAAAGGGTTTGGACAAGCGCGCCTATATGTTACCCCCAATTCATAGTAGGGCACTTTTTTGGTCAGAATTGGCGGCTCATTCCCAATGAAGTTTATTATATCTGGTGTACGCTCGACTTCCGTACGTGTCATCACATAAGACTCTTTTGTGCTCCTATATTCCATTGTCCTTGGGTCTTTGATTATTTGCTGCTCCTTTCCCATTTTCTCAGAAACATACTTAGCCGTCTCATCTGTTACGTTAAAGAATTGCCGCACGGTGCAATTTTCCATTATTGTTTGCCTCCCTTCATCCCCGTAATTGGATTTCAATTGTCCGATGTTCTGCCCAATAAACCAGAACCGAACATGAAAGCCCCGCAAATACGCAGCATTTTTAACAATGGTGTTAAAACTGCCCAATTGTGGAAATTCGTCCAAAACAAATAACACAGGATTTTTAGGCGGTCGGTTCATATTATCACGGATGAACGAGGTAAGTACTAAGCGTAGCCATGTACGGGCGCGTTCCATTCTATTTTGGGGAAAAGAGATATACAAATCATGGTTGCCTTTGTCATATTGACCTTGGAATAACAATCCTAAAAGGTCGCGACTTTCTTTTTTAGATGCAATAACCGATTGTGCCAGAGTTTTACCTCTAAAGCTTTTCATTGCTCGAATAAAAGTGGTACATACCCCTTGAAATTCTTTATTCTCCCCATCAGAGACCAGTTTGAGCATAGCCATAGCACATTGATTCAAAGTTCTTTTTGTGTAAGCATCTGGATGGACTAAACCAAGAATTTCATCAACAAAAGCTTTTAGCTCTTTAGCCGATATAGTACGCTCCACGAATTCATCAAGTAAGTCAACAGGGTTTGGCGGTTCAGGGTAGTTCTTAATGGTCAGATACATCAGAAACGTACAAATAAAGTCACGTGCCAATTCATCAAAATGTTCGCCTGTATCGGACTGTTTATCTTTTGGCTCATAGATAGCATCCGCAAAATCGCAACAATCATCATAAAGGGTATCGCTATATGCATCAAGAGAGCAGAAAGGATTATACTTAATCGTATTCATCCCAAAGATTTTCCACGGATTTAAAATATAAGTATTACCTACCCCCTCTAATTCCT
>JBCCUY010000549.1:0-1782 GCA_039196145.1 Bacteroidota bacterium | reverse complement strand
CCCCAAGGTCCGACGAGCAACTTGGTGCCGGCACGGGCAGCTTCTGTTCCACCGTATTTTTTCATTCCCGTATACCCGTTCAAGGTGCCCATAAGAAATATATCAAACCAGCCTCCAGTGTTGTAGGCGGGTACCATCACCTTATCAAAACGCTCTTCATCACTGATGGCCTTCCAATAGCTGTCATAACTCTCATGGGCCAGCCAATCCCGGTAGTGTTGTACCGCATAACCCGCACTCTGCAAGTCGCCATTTTTCAAGGGGAGATGCATCAAGATATTTTCATATTTTAATTCCTCGGGCGTAAAATCGGAGGTGTGCCAAATCTGGGGCAACATAATACGGTTGGGCATACGTACCGCACCCCATCCAAAATTAAAACTTAGCCGAAAGGCACCTCCCATGGTAATCCAGTTGGCATACAGGTTGGTCGAGGCCACGGAGGGAAAGATGGCATCCAAGCTGGGAGGGCTCTGACTTGCGGCGGCCCATTGGTTATGCCCTAAATAAGAACCACCTTGCATGGCAATCTTTCCATTCGAAAAATCCTGTTCGGCGATCCACTCAATAGTATCGTAGCCATCCTTGGCTTCATCACGGAATGGTTCCCATTTTCCCTCACTTTCGTAACGCCCCCGTACATCCTGTACGATTGCTACGTAGCCCCGTTGTGCAAATTTCATCATCCGCTCATGGTGAACCCCAATGCGTTGCAAACCATACGGACTACGCGTTACTATGACCGGATACTTTCCTGGTTCGGTGGGACGATAAATATCGGCATAGAGGAGGGTTCCGTCCCTCATGGGCACCGGAACCTGCCGAACAAGTCGAATCTCGTTCAACACAGGCCGGGGACCTTCCGAAGATATCGACGCAGTCTGGGAGGACCCCAAATACAAAGAGAACAAAATAACAAGAAGCAACAGATTTTTTACAAGGTACCCATTGCCAAAAAAGGGGAGAGTTTTTAGTGGTAACATTTGATTTTATTTAACTGGTAAATTTTATGTGAAACAGATCGAATTGCCATAGTGATTGGTTGTAAAAAAGAAGACGCTCATAGCGGGTAATTTAATGGTAACGAAATCTTAGAACCACTCGCGGATGGGCATATGGAGTAAAGATACTGTAGAAAAAGGGTAAGTCAAACCACCAAAGAACCAAAAATGACGCACAACCATATTATTGCTTTGGTTCAATTGATTTCCATCGATTGAAGATCGGCACCCCGTGGCGGAAGACCCCTGTTAAGTAATGTCCCGGCCGAGACTACAAGTAGAATAGTTGGGGGTGACAAACGAGACCAAAGCCATCAGCGAAAACGGTCGTTTTTTGTGAGAAAAAGTTGAGCAGGAAGCCTGTACCGGATGTAGCTTGCATGATAAGGACTGCACGCATACGGCAATATGGATGGTCATAAACCTTTAGCAAAACTGTTTTTAGCATACCGGTGCCCTTGGTAGTGCCTTGCCCATTATGGGCATCAGTAAAAACCAATTGCTGGACAGCAAACTAGCATCGAACCCAAAAACCTCACGTTGTGAAAATTTTATTTTTCTAGGTGTCGGTCGTCAAAAACCAAAAGCGAATCCGCTACAAATCCAAAAAGCACCTTCTTGTTGGGTTTTGTATCCGTAGTAAAATGTACGAACTTGTTATTAGGCAATGCTATCCTATGTAAATAATGGTTTCCCTGAAAAGTGCTTTTTTTAATGGAAACCTCTAGGTTATAGGGAAGTTTTTTGTTATCTATCTGGAATTTGTCCTGCCGTATCGCAT
>JBCCUY010000548.1:0-1793 GCA_039196145.1 Bacteroidota bacterium | reverse complement strand
CTCCGGCTTCCTTTTATAATCAGGTACCTGCTCCGGTCCCGGACATCCTAAAAAGAATAGGGGAAGTCCATTCAAAAGACGCTTCGATAGATTTTGAACCATCTGCCTCTTCAGTGAAAACGGAAGAGCAAGTTCCCATAAATCATGAAGTTGAAATTGCAACAGCCCGTACTGCTCTTTCTTCTACGCTGACCGTATCGAACAAACCGCAGCCATTGAAAAAGATAGACCTTAAGACCACCGGGAAGAGGATATCGGGACTCTCGCTCTCCAGTCTTAAGGCAAAAAAGGAACATCATCTCAACAAGAAAGAAGAATCCACTGAGGAAGGGGAGCTGCCAAAAGATACTTTTACCGAGAAGGAAATGCAGAGACATTGGGAGGATTTTGTACAAAAATTGGATGGGGAAGGAAAAAAAATACTGGCATCAAGTCTTATGACGGATACTCCCAAACTTTTTGATGAAAATACCATTTGGATAGAATTGCCCAATGATACCATGAAAAAAGAGGTAGAAAGAGAACAGTATGACCTAATGTTGTATTTAAGGCAGCAATTGAACAACTATTCCGTTAATTTGAGAATTACCGTTAACGAGCGGACTGCCAAGAAATTTGCTTTTACACCAGAGGAAAAATATCAGAAGCTTCGGGAAAAAAACCCGGCCATAGATTTACTGCGCAAGGAATTTGATCTAGATTTTTGAAGCTCTTAAATATCGGGTCCGAAGGGCGTATATGAACATTATGATGGAAATAATGAGAAGACCGAAAGACTCCCTACCTTCCTCAATATTCTTGATATCTCCCCCACCTATTTCAAAGCCTTCAAATTTTTCAGGAAAAGTATAGATGAAACCCAAGAATGTCATAATTCCAAGGGATAGCAGTATCCGAAAAGATATCCTTCCCAAAGCAAAGCCAACAGAGACCAACGCGGCGATGCTATAAATCAAAATCCAGGTCCAAGGGTCCGGATCGTTGTACTGTACTACGGCAGAAACTAGGAACAAAACTCCAAAAACCCAGCCCAAAATGGGGAAAAATAACTTCATAAGAACAAATATACTAAGCCGACTTTTGAATTCTATCGCTATTCCTATTAATTTTGTAAAAAGACAATTGCCATGCTGGGATTAAAACTACCGACCGACCCAAGGTGGGTCAATATTGTTGAAAAAAACATCAGTGAAATTCTGACCGATCACGCCTATTGTGAGCAAAAAGCGGCCAGCACCGCCATCTCATTGATTGTCACTTTTCCCGAATATCCCGAGTTGGTGGAGGAAATGGTAGCACTTTCCCGGGAGGAAATGGGCCATTTTAAGATGGTCCATGACCTCATAATCGCACGTGGAGAAACCTTGGGTAAATATCGAAAGGACGAATATGTAATAGAGTTAATGAAATTCTTTCCAAAAGGCGGCAGCCGCCCCACACAGTTGGTCCATAGGTTGTTGTATGCTGCACTGATAGAGGCCAGAAGTTGCGAAAGATTCCGTTTATTGTCCGAAGAACTTAAGGATAAGGAACTGGCAGAGTTCTATCATAAACTAATGGTAAGCGAAGCTTCGCATTATACGATGTTTCTAAAATTTGCTAGAATGTACGGGAAACGCAATGAAGTTGATCAGAAATGGAAGGAACTATTGGTTTACGAAGCTAATATTATGAAAACCCTTGGAAAAAAGGAGACTGTTCACGGTTAGGTGGAACTTGGTTCTTTAGAGACACTAGGAATTGAGCTTGTCCAAATAATAATCGTACATGGCGAACTGAGATCGCACTTTTGG
>JBCCUY010000547.1:0-1811 GCA_039196145.1 Bacteroidota bacterium | reverse complement strand
CGAACAGTCTCGTGGCTGAATTCGAAGCCGCGCAGGAGGAAGCTTATCCTTGCTGGTTTTGATAGGTCTTATATTTTTAAGCCTTCGTTGGTTGAACAGTACCACGAACCACGGAGAATTTGTTATTGTACCCGATTTTTCAAAAATGTCGGTAATGGAAATGCGAAATGCGGTAGAGGAGGCCGGATTGCGGTTTGAAGTACTGGATTCCGCCAACTACGATCCCACATATCCTAGATTCTCCATCATAGAACAAGATCCATCTGCCGGTAGCAAGGTAAAGGAAAACCGGAAGATTTATTTTACCGTGAACCCCTCGGGATACAAGAAAGTTACGGTACCGAATATTATCCAAGTGACCCAAAGGAATGCCTCTTCCATGTTGCGGGCCGTAGGCCTTGATGTACAGCGGGTAACTTACATCGATCAGTTGGGTAAGGATATGGTATACTATATAAAGCATAAGGGGAAGGACATAAAACCCGGTGATAAATTACCAAAAACTTCTAAAATAGAGCTGGTCTGTGGAAACGGGACTATTCCGGATAGTGCCCGGATCCAGGCACAGTCCAACTAAAGATTATGGAAGAACAAGGTACCCGTGAACTTGATGGGGACGAGCTGTTTGAACATTTTAGATTTGTGGCCTCAAAAGGGCAAGAACCCCTGCGGGTAGACAAATTTTTGATGAACTTCATAGAGAACGCTACGCGAAACAAGATTCAACAAGCGGCCAAAACTGGAAATATTTGGGTAAATGATGCTATTGTAAAGCAGAATTACAAAGTAAAGGCAGGTGATGAAGTAAAAGTACTTTTTGAGCATCCGCCGCATGAGTTGTTATTGGTTCCGGAAAATATTCCGCTTAACATCGTTTATGAGGACGAGACTTTACTGGTCGTAAACAAACCTCCTGGAATGGTGGTGCATCCAGGTCATGGCAACTATTCGGGGACCTTGATCAATGGACTTATTCATCATCTGGAACATCTCCCCATGAATACCAACGAGCGCCCTGGACTGGTGCATCGTATAGATAAGGATACGTCAGGATTGTTGGTAGTCGCCAAGACCGAAGCTGCTATGACCCACTTGGCCAAGCAATTTTTCGATAAAACCTCGGAACGTGAATATGTAGCTTTGGTATGGGGCAACATGGATAATGATGCGGGAAAAATAGAAGGTCATATTGGACGAAACCCTAAAAACCGATTACAGATGCAGGTATTTGAAAATGGGGAAGAAGGAAAGGAGGCCATCACACACTACAAGGTATTGGAGCGTCTGGGATACGTAACCTTGGTTTCCTGTAGATTGGAAACCGGCCGAACCCATCAGATTAGGGTGCATATGAAACATATAGGCCATACATTGTTCAACGATGTTCGATATGGCGGAGATCGAATTCTAAAAGGTACGGTCTTTACAAAGTATAGACAGTTTGTGGAAAATTGTTTCAAGGCCTTGCCACGCCAAGCTCTGCATGCCAAGACGCTGGGCTTCGTACATCCGAAAACCGGGAAACAAATGCAATTCGATTCCGTAATTCCAGATGATATGACGCAATGCATCGAAAAATGGAGGGGGTATTCCAAACAGAGTAGGGGGTAAATCATCAATTTTTGGGGCGAACTTGAGCAGAAAACTAGCTTCACGATAGTTTTCCGGTTTTACAGTATTATTTTTTCATATAGAGTTATCGAAAACTCTTTCCGTATATGAGGACATTATCCCAAAATCATTGTTATTTTAGTCTGTCTAAATCAAGAAACAGATGAAAATCGTAATTTCCCCTGCCAAGTCGCTCGACT
>JBCCUY010000546.1:0-1826 GCA_039196145.1 Bacteroidota bacterium | reverse complement strand
TTGGCTTAACATTTAGATGAATTTTAAAATTTTATGTTCAGATTTGGATGGTACCCTGCTGTCCTCCAAAAACGATGTTTCCGATTTTACGATCTCCGAAATGAAACGGATCAAAGATAGGATGAGAATCATCCTGGTATCTGCCCGTATGCCCAAATCTATGGTCTATCTTCAAAAAAGGCTTGGAATTGAAAACAATCCCATCATTTGTTATAACGGAGCCTTGGTCTTAGAAAATGGTAACGAAATAAGCAATACCATCCTTTCCCCTTCCCACGTTGAAAATCTTTACTCAACTTGTCGCCAACATCACATTAAATTGGGACTTTACCGGGAGAATGAATGGTGCGTCGAAGAAACTTCGGAACGTGTGGAGAAAGAAATTTTTAATACAAACGCCACACCCGTTTTTGAATCAACAGGGGTGACACTGAATAGATGGAAAACCCACAACATGGGAGTCCATAAAATTATGCTGATGGGAAACAAGGCAAGCATGGATAAAATTACCCCACTCCTGGATGCACAATTCCAAAATGAGATGCATTGTTACCGTTCCAACGACACTTTAATTGAAATTGCGCCAAAGTCCGTATCCAAGTTATCCGCCATCCAGTCATTGCTACAGAAAGGAGAAACTTTGGAGGACGTAATCGCCTTTGGCGATAACTACAACGATATTGACATGCTTAAAAACGTGGGCTATGGTGTGGCGGTGGCCAATGCAAGACCAGAAGTCAAGAATATCGTTCAAAAAGTTACCTTGGATAACAAGTCAAGCGGAGTAGCGCAATTTATAAAGGACCATCTTTGATTTTCCTATATTTGAAAATAGCTAGTATTGTTTTATGAACCAACTACCCTTTACCGAAGATACCATCATCTTTGGGCTCCTTTGTCTCTGCCTAGGTTTTGTTTTTTATACCTCCTCCATTAAGACTGGCTTTTGGAAAAAATTCTACGGACTCGTTCCTACTGTATTGATGTGTTACCTGCTTCCGGCCATATTGGCAAGTACCGGTATTATTGATGAAAAATCGTCTAACACCTATTATGTAGCGAGCAGATATCTACTGCCAGCGGCCTTGATTTTAATGACCTTGAGCATTGACCTTAAAGCCATAGCCAATTTGGGCTCTAAGGCGCTCATCATGTTTCTCACTGGAACCGCAGGCATTATTCTGGGAGGACCCTTGGCGATTTTGATAGTATCTATTTTTTCACCCGAAACCGTAGGTGGAAATGGTTTTGATGCCGTATGGAGAGGCCTGGCCACCATCGCCGGAAGTTGGATCGGCGGTGGCGCCAATCAAGCGGCAATGTTGGAAGTATTCCAATTCAATCAGGAGAAGTACGGTGGTATGGTTTTAATCGATATCGTAATGGCCAATCTATGGATGGCCATATTACTTTTGGGCATCGGAAAAACCAAGAAAATTGATGCTTGGCTCAATGCGGATACCTCATCCATTGAAGAGCTTAAGGAAAAAGTATCCACCCATACGGCCAAAATAGCCAGGGTGACCTCATTACATGACTTCATGATGATGCTTCTATATGCGTTCGCCGGTGTGGGAATTGCCCATTTTCTAGGACATCATTTTGCCGAGTTTTTAGAAGTCAACTTTGAGGTAATTCGCAACAAAGAGAAGATTTTATCCTCCCTTGGCTCTAAGTTCTTATGGATGGTGGTCTTTGCCACTTCTATCGGTATTGCCCTTTCATTTACCAAAGCCAAAAATTATGAAGGAGCCGGGGCAAGTAAGATTGGTGGCATGTTCATTTATATTTTGGTGGCCACCATAGGTATGAAAATGGATTTAGGT
>JBCCUY010000545.1:0-1830 GCA_039196145.1 Bacteroidota bacterium | reverse complement strand
GGAACAGTGATGCTAAAAAATATGTGCTCATGCTTATGTATATATATATTGTTTACATCGTTAAATTATAGCGTAAGGCTATTTTAGACGACCGCAAAACACCGGGAGTTTGTACGGAATCTTCTAAACATACATATGTGAATGCCAACCAAAATTGGTTTCAAGACACCAGCAACGACCGGTCTATAGATTTAACAAAATCTTTAGGATTCTATTCCCTAGTTTTATGATTATTAGCTCCAGTTGGAATTGAAATGCGAATTCGATTTTTGATTAGTTACTTTCTACTTCTACCAGTTCTGGTTTTCTCCTTTGAGGCCGATACCTTAAACTTCTCAAAAACTACAAAGTATAGATGTCCACCCTGTGGATGTACGCACGACACAAATTTGTTCATGAGCCCGGGGCTATGCCCTGCTTGTAAAATGCCATTGGTACCAGTAAAGGAGGGTCTTACCAAAAAAGTTGATCGGCACCTAGTTCCTATACTCCAAACCGGTATACTTGGAAAACTTTATACCAAATTAATCTACCCCATATTTGCCACCGGAATTTTGTTGTCTCTCTTTTTCCTATTCAAAAACATACGAGGTAAATCCTTGAATATATTTCTTGTAGGTGTAATATGTATTCTATCCTTATACGGATTTAAAAATCAGCTTTATGCCGTTAACTACAGCCTTACCAATTCTTACAAAAGTCTCTTTATCCCTATTTCATTCATTATGTTGTTGGGACCCATGATATGGTTTTATGTGAAAAGTCTGGTTCAGTATCCTTTCACCTGGAAAACCAAATATTGGTATCATTTTGTTCCATCAGCCTTTTTCTTTTTGTATACTTCAGTCCTGTTGGTTGCGCCAGAATCCGTTAAACAGCAGTTCATGTTTTCCCCTTTTGAGGTGCGTTTCAGTCATTTGGAACAGATCCTTTCTGTGACCTTAGGTCTCATCTATTCCTTTTTGTCAATTCATATGTTAATGTCATGGAAAGGGAAAAATCCCACTCGAAATGCGAAATTGTCGAAATGGGTATCTCGATTTTTGTACGGGATGGTGTTATTGCTTTTATCATGGGCGACAATAGTATTTTTGAATTTTTGGATGTATGATTTTGGTGTCGCCACTGTTTCTTACAATCCGTTATGGTTAATTTTTGGACTTAGCATATTGTGGCTTGGCATAGAAATTTTTTCGAAGCCCAAGCTCTTTTTATGGAATATCAAAAGGGAACTGTACCGCGGAAGCAAATTGATGAATACTGAAGACCTTGCTGTTTTTAAAGACAAACTTGACCATTTGATGAAAAACCAAAAATTATATCTGAACACCAATTTGAGTCTGGACCTATTGGCTGAAGAGTTAGGGATAAGCGCCAAACAATTGAGCGCAACACTCAATAAAACTTTGGGAAAGAGTTTTTATGATTTGATCAATCAATATCGTGTCAATGAGGTAAAACTCAGACTTAAAGATCCTAACCAAAGAAAGTTGACCATTGAGGCCATTGCCAACCAATCGGGTTATAAGTCAAAATCAAGCTTCAATAAGGCTTTTAAAAAGCAAACTGGGATGACCCCAAGAGAGTTTGTCAGAAGGGAAATGTAAGCCTATTGAGCCTCTCCACCCAAGGAGGTTTATTTTCGACTTTACACAACCGTGTTCAATGCGTACTAAAATTCTTTTTTAGGATATACCTGAGCTTATGGAAATTGTGAAGATCAATCAAGATTATTGGGCAAGTATTCCGGATTTCTTATTGTTGCCTTGGTCGGAATACCTTCATCTCCTCTTGATTTGTTTCCACATAGGGGCCACCTATCAAATCAAT
>JBCCUY010000544.1:0-1831 GCA_039196145.1 Bacteroidota bacterium | reverse complement strand
TTGTATTTCTAGCTCCGTTAAACGGATTCTCTAAATCAAAATGAGGAACAGCTGGCACAGGCATTGTGACACCATCAATAGTAATTTGCTGGAAATTACCTGGATTTTCAGGGTCAAAATTTGCTTGACCTCCACTTGTTGTTAAATACCTTCTTGCTCTAAGGAATCCTGCTCCAATTTTTCTTTCCCAACGAGTGGCATCGTAACCAATCAGCAGCTTATTGGTGGTCTTGCCACTTTTGATATCGTAATTAAAAAACCCACTAAAATTATCGGTTTCCCAGAATTGTTGCCTCTCATCATACCTCATTCTTGCCAGTGTAGGAATCACATTGCCATCAATATCAACTGCTGTACCATCAACTCTATGTTCCGCCAAGTCTTCATCCCAGGTTTGTTTCATGTATTGGGCATTGAAACCAAAGTTTTCCGTAAACTTTTTACTGAAGTTCGTCATGAAGATAAACTCCTTGTTTTTGTAATGATCGCTTGACGCACCAACATTCCGCGTAATGGGAGTGCTATTCAAGTCGAATTCGCCATTGATTGCTCCAAAAATTGGTTGACCTCTATCCAAATTACCTTCAGCATTGTTATAAATCATTTCTACATTCAATGATGTATTATCATTAGGAATATAACTTAAGGACGGAGCTATTAAAAAGGCATTGTTGTTCACAACATCCCTAAACGAATCTGCCTCTTGAAAAGCAGCATTAAAGCGATACAGTAAGGTTTTAGATTCATTTAAAGGTCCGGTGAAATCTGCCGTGGCTCTTAAAGTCCCAAAACTACCAGCTGCCACTGATACCTCATTGCGTTTTTCAAACAATGGTTTTTTGGTTACCATATTTACAGTTCCCCCTGGGTCTGCACTCGAAAATGTAACCGAAGAAGGTCCTTTGATTACTTCTACTCTTTCGAGGTGTGAGGTAATGGGCTGCAAAAAGTAGTACTGACGTGTACGCATGCCGTTTAACACTTGTCCGTCATCAGCCTGCGTGATACCTCTAATGTTATAGTGGTTGTAAAGGCCTGTAATGGCTACGTTACTTACGGTTTTTACCGCTTCCGTCAATTGAAAAGCCTGTCGGTCCGCCAAAAGCTCTTTGGTAACAGTAGCTACCGCCTGCGGTAATTCTTTGTTTTTGATGGCAACTTTAGTGGCAGAAAAGGAGTAGTCACTGTTGTAATCTTGTCTTGCCCTACCTACCACCTCTACAGACTGTAATTGTTGCAGGCTTTCTTCCAAAACAAGTGTGCCCAAATCGTATTCCTTTTCTTCATCAAATGTATAATCGAAGCTTTGGGACCTCATACCAATGTAATCTATCTTTAATTGATACCCTCCGATTTGGGGTAGTTCGAGATTGAAATTTCCATTTTGTTCGGTAACGGCACCACCATATTTGCCGGTTTCAGTATTGTTATAGGAAATTGTAGCTCCAAATACTGCATTGCCCTCCTCATCTGTTATTTTTCCTGTTACACTTAGTTGTGCAACGGAGAATTGAAGGGTTAGCAATGCAATAGGTAATAGGATATATTTTTTCATTTTGGGTTATTATATAGTTTCTAAATACAATTGATTTAATTGGCCTGCATCTATTTCGCTGGCTTTTAATTGTTGGGCAAGAATACCTTCTTTCATTATCCCTATGGTCGTTCCTAACTCCACGGCGTTGAAAATATCATGTGTGGCCATGAAAATAACTTTGCCCGTGGTAGCAAGTTCCTTGCAAATTGCAGTGAATTCCGCTGTGGCTTTAGGGTCTAGGCCAGATGTAGGCTCGTCCATAAAAATGACTTCTGCATTTTTAGCCAATGCCAC
>JBCCUY010000543.1:0-1832 GCA_039196145.1 Bacteroidota bacterium | reverse complement strand
CCTTTAGTCGAGATAATGTTTCCGATGCTATTTTAAATCGATTTCAAAAGCAGATACCTCGGGTGTATAAACTGATGGAGGTGTTCAATGCGTTCAATGAAAAGTGTCGGGAACTTAACGAGAGCGATAAGATTTAATATTTCAAAAAATCTGAACCATGAAGTTAAAACTTGCACTACACTGGAAAATTTTGATTGGAATGGCGTTGGGTGTGGCCTTGGGCCTTCTAATGTCCACGTTTGAAGGAGGGAAAGAAATCGTTCAGGATTGGATAAAACCTTTTGGAAAAATTTTCATTAATGCCCTTAAATTGATTGCCATTCCTTTGATATTGGCCGCATTGATCAAAGGGGTATCCGATTTGAAGGACATCAGCAAGTTATCAAAAATGGGTAGCCGGACAATAGGTATTTATCTAACTACTACGGTAGTGGCGGTGAGCATAGGTTTGTTTTTGGTTAATTTGATACAACCCGGGACCTCCATAACCGAGTCCACGCGAACCGAAATGGTTTCGAATTATACACAAAGTACCCAAGCCTACAAAGAAACTGCAAAATCCCGACAACAAGAGGGGCCTTTGAAACCTTTGGAAGATTTGGTGACAGAGAACATCTTCGCCTCAGCGACTAGTAATAGGAACATGCTACAGGTAATTTTCTTTGCCATTTTTTTTGGTATTGGATTGATTTTGATTCCGCAAGAAGTGGGCAGTACGGTAAAGCATTTTTTCGATGGTTTTAACGAGGTCATCCTGAAAATGGTAGACCTTATAATGTTAGCTGCACCCTATGGGGTATTTGCTTTACTCGCTGCAATCGTTGTGGAAGCACCTAGCGTTGACTTGTTTAAAGCTTTGGCATGGTATTCCACAACGGTTATTATCGGCCTTGGGATTATGATAGGGATATATGCCGTATTGGTTCTTGTCTTTACAAAACGAAGTCCGAGATTTTTCATCAATGGCATTTCACCAGCTCAATTGTTGGCTTTTTCAACAAGTTCCAGCGCGGCAACTTTACCGGTTACCATGGAGCGGGTCACGGAACATTTGGGGGTAGAAGAAGAAGCCGCCAGTTTTGTATTGCCCATAGGAGCTACGATAAACATGGATGGTACAAGTTTGTACCAAGCTGTAGCAGCTGTTTTTATAGCCCAAGCCTTTGGGATGGATCTTGATTTTTCCACCCAATTGGGCATTATTGCCACTGCCACATTGGCCTCAATAGGTTCAGCGGCTGTTCCCGGAGCCGGAATGGTGATGTTGGTAGGGGTGATGGGATACGCTGGGATTCCAGAGGCCGGACTTGCCCTGATTTTTGCAGTAGATAGACCATTGGATATGCTTAGAACTTCTGTTAACGTAACTGGTGATGGTGCAGTATCGATGCTTGTAGCCAAATCCGTTGGGAAACTGGGTGCTCCGAAAGTGAAAAATTGGGATGACAATTATCCGTCCGTATAACATAAACTAAATAGTTCCATCCATGAAAAGAATGAAAACTTTAAACGTAATATGTCGCAGAGGTCTTTTTGGCTTGCTGGGGATCCTATTCCTAGTGCAATGTTCTGGACCAAAAAAAGTTCGTTTTGAAATACCTGTAGACACCAGGGACAAACCAATTTCGCTTCAAACAAAACAGAAGTACGAGTTTAAGGAGATGGGGGTTTGGGTTGGCAATGAGTTTGACGGAGCGCGTTTAAACGGTGTAGCATATTTTCCCTCGGGAAAAAAGCCCAAGCGCAGTCTAATCTAATCTCAAAATCTCACTGACGTACTTTCATGCGACTTGATATGAAGATCAAATTAAAAAAATGAAAAAAGAAGTAAT
>JBCCUY010000542.1:0-1835 GCA_039196145.1 Bacteroidota bacterium | reverse complement strand
GGAGCATAGAACCGGTTTTTGCGGCAGGTACCGAAAATGTTGTGGGATACCAAGGCGAAATTCGCAGGCAGACCAAGGGAGGTATTCCCGGGGGAAGAATTCAAAATACCCGCTTGGAAGACCAACGTATGCAGAATTACAGTGTGGGAGGCAACCATTTGTTCGGGAGTTTAAAAATGGATTGGATGGCCTCTTATGCCAAAGCCTCCGAAGAGCGACCCAATGAACGCTACGCTGAGTATGAAATAGGAGATGCCATTGGAATCGACGCCGATTTGGGCAACCCACGATACCCGTCTTTTAGCCCAGCTAATGCAACGGACGCCAACTTGTCCAATTTTGAATTCCGCGAATTCACAGAAGAAAATCAATTTACAGAAGAAGAAGATTTCAATGCCTTTCTAAATTTCGAGCTTCCCGCAAATATTTTTGGTGCGGGAGAGGGAACGGTAAAGTTTGGGGGGAGATTAAAGTCTAAAAACAAGGTCAGGGACAATAACTTTTTTGAGTCCGAGCCGCTTACCGGATTTGAAACCTTGGCCGATGTTGAGGTACGTGACTATACCAAAAACGATTTCTTGGCCGGGAGTCAGTACGCAGCGGGTAATTTCCTTGACCCGGCATTTTTGGGTGATCTGGATTTCTCCAACAGCAATTTGTTCGATACAAGCGCCGTTGAAGATGAGTTTTTGGCCGGGAATTACGATGTTGACGAAAAAGTGTATGCAGGATACATCATGGCAAATCAAAAACTTTCGGAAAAGCTATCCGTTCTAACAGGTTTGCGGGTAGAACATACAGCCATAAACAGTTTAGGCAACGAGGTGATTTTTAATGACGATGGTGATTTTGAAAGCTTCAACCAAGTTAGGGATGAGAGTTCCTACACCAATTTCTTGCCAGGAATCCACTTCAAATATGATCCGGGTAGAAATACGGTTCTGCGCTTTGCTTGGACCAACACTATTGCTAGGCCCAATTATGTGGACTTGGTACCATTTAGAAATATCATCAACGAAGATGAGGAGGTGGAAACTGGAAATGCCGAGCTGGACCCCACGACCTCCATGAACTTTGATTTGGCGGCCGAGCACTATTTTGAATCGGTTGGAATACTCTCCGGAGGTATTTTTTACAAAGACATCAAAGATTTCATTTATGTGTCGTTGTCAGAGGACACAGCAACCGGATTTGACTTATTTCAGCCATTGAACGGAGATAGTGCCTCCATTTTTGGTGCAGAGGTTGCCTTCCAACGACAACTGGATTTTTTGCCAGGCTTTGCGAAAAACTTTAGTATCTATCTAAATTATACCCTATTGACCTCCAGTACAGATGGTATTAGGAATGGCGACGAGACTCGCGAAAATGTGGATTTGCCAGGGACCGCCCCAAATATGTTCAACGGATCGTTGGGGTACGCCGATAAAAAATTCAGTGTTCGTTTGTCCACCAACTTCTCGGATGCCTATATTGATGAATTAGGAGGGAACGATTTTGAGGACAGATATTATGACAAACAATTCTTTGTAGATCTGAATGCTTCCTTTACCATCAACAAGAATCTACGGTTGTATGCGGACTTGAACAACATCACCAGGGAGTCCGATAACTCGCTTGATAATATTGGTGCCAGAATCTTCGGGTAGTGTGAACACGACGACGTCTCCGCGTTTTGGTTCACGGAAATCGAAGAGTGTTTCAATCTTGAGCGGCAATCGAATACCGTAGCTCTTTTTATTAACTATAATATGATCGCAAATTTGAAGAGTTGGCTCCATTGAAGTGGATGGAATCTTAAACGCCTCGACCACCGAAGCTCTCAGCATAAAAGC
>JBCCUY010000541.1:0-1851 GCA_039196145.1 Bacteroidota bacterium | reverse complement strand
TTTGCAACTAAGTTGCGTTTAGGACAATCAAAATACAGGATTGAAAGTATAGGTAGAATGGAAAAACTTAGTTATTCTGACTTTTTAGGGGCAGCTGCCAGCGGCCTTTGCGCTATTCATTGTGCCCTGACCCCTGTAATTTTTGCCGCTCGGCCCGTTTTGGAAAGTACAATGGGGCATCACGGCCACGGAGCCGGAATTTGGGCGCTGTTGGATTACCTTTTTTTGGTCTTGAGCTTGGCCGCGGTTTGGTACTCTGCACGACATACATTTCACATGGGAATCAAGAGAGTGTTATGGGGGGCGTGGGTCGTTTTTGCCATTGGGCTTTTATCTGAATCCTTTCATTTTACCCAAGGTAAGTGGTTTATGTATATTGGGTCCATTACCTTGGTTATAGCCCATATGTACAACCACCGTTACTGTAAAAAACCAAGAATCAAGGTCCCTATTAAAAACCTTGATCCATGATGCGGACCAACATTCTGGATAACAATGCCATAATTGGCAATGACATCGGGATATTACGGGACATTCATTTGAAAACCAAAAATATCGTTGTTTACCAACGTGGAATAGCATCATTGGCACAAAAGCTGAACCAAGCCATAGAGCGGCCTATAGAATGTCAGGCAAGTGGTACAGTGGAGGAAATTACCCTTTCCTTGAATCGTTATTTTGCCAACGCCCTTCACTTAAATGAAGAGCTATTGGAGGATATTCTAAATCTTTTGGTACTATTTGAAAAAGTGACCAAAGTGTCCTCTTTCCAAGTTTCGCTAAATACAATTAGCACCAACATGTGCCGCAGGTTCCACGCCGACAATAATGAACTGAGGATGCTCTGTACCTATTATGGTCCGGGTACTTTGTGGCTACCCGATTATGCCGTTGATGGAAAGGCCTACCTTAACAGAAAGGGCAATCAGAAAATTTTATTGGACGAAGGTCTCGTTCAGCAAGTGGACACTGGTGATGTGGTTATTTTAAAGGGTGCGCTGTATCCAGGTGCGACCCCTGTTTTACATCGGAGCCCTAGCATTGAGGAAAATGGTGAGGAACGAATATTGCTTAGCATCGACGCCAATGAATCCCTAAATCTTTCGAGATGATGTTCCTCGTACTAAAAAGTAGGAAGAAATTCCTTTGCATAATCGCGAAATCAAATGGGGAAAGAACTGGACTTAAAATGTTTGGTGGTTTCCGAAAACAAATGGTACCGGATATCACGGATTAGTCAGAAAATTAAAACGATATGAAAACAGAAAAAAAACTTCCCGTAACGGTTTTAAGCGGATTCCTCGGTGCCGGCAAAACCACTTTGCTCAACCATATTTTGCACAATAAGGAAGGCTTGAAAGTGGCCGTAATCGTAAACGACATGAGTGAAGTCAATGTGGATGCACAACTGGTAAAGAACGAGAACACCCTTTCCCGTACCGAGGAAAAACTAGTGGAAATGAGCAATGGATGTATTTGCTGCACGCTTAGGGAAGATTTAATGATAGAAGTGGAACGTTTGGCCAAGGAAAATCGGTTCGATTACCTACTTATTGAAAGTACGGGCATAAGTGAACCCGTGCCGGTTGCCCAAACGTTTTCCTTTGTGGACGAGGAAAGTGGAATTGACCTCTCCCGTTTTAGTTACATTGACACTATGGTTACCGTAGTGGATGCCTTTAATTTTTTCAAAGATTTTGCCAGTCCGGAAACACTTATGGACAGGGACCTTACGGATATGGAGGGAGACTACCGCACCATTGTCAATCTACTCACAGATCAAATCGAATTTGCCAATGTCATCGTTCTCAATAAAACGGACCTGGTATCGGAAGAACACTTGGGAATATT
>JBCCUY010000540.1:0-1856 GCA_039196145.1 Bacteroidota bacterium | reverse complement strand
ACCATTTTAGCGCTTTCTTGGCGCGCATCAGATTACATCGTGGACCAATTAAAAAAACAGAATCTTTAGATATGGATAGAAGAGAGAGTTTAAAATCTATCGTACTCGGTTCAGTAGCTACAGGTTTGGCTGCCCATGGTTGCAAACCAGGTGAAGAACCTACAAAAGAAAACATAGTAGAGACATATGAGCCAGTGAAATGGCGCTCGGACTATGAAAACAAGATTTTGGAGGAAATCGACCAGGGAGAAGGTTTTTTCAATCCACACCAACAAGAGACCATGATGATTCTCTGTGATTTAATTCTCCCACCAAGCGACCAATACAAAGGAGCCTCAGATGCAGATGTGGTTTCATTTATAGACTTTATGGCAAGAGACACAGAGTCTGAACAATTCCGAACTGATTTAAAAGGAGGATTGATGTGGCTGGATCATAAGTCCAATACAGAATTTCAAGTAGAATTTAAGGCGGCGGCAGAAAATCAGCAAAAGGCTATCTTGGATTTGATGGCATATTATGACCCTAAGGTTCCCCATGAAGAACGACCGTTTGAGGTCAATTTCTTTTCCTTGGTACGTGACCTGACTATGACTGGCTTCTATACTTCAAAAATTGGAATTGAAGAGCTTGGATACAAAGGTAATATGCCCAATGTTTGGAATGGAGTTCCTGAGGACGTATTACAACAACACGGAGTAGCCTACGAAGAGGAATGGTTAGCAAAATGTGTGGACCAGAGCCAGAGGAACATAGCAGCTGAATGGGATGATGAGGGGAATTTACTTACCTAGATAAAAGGTAAAATAGATATAACAAAAAAGCTCCCATTTTTTGGGAGCTTTTTTAGTAGCGGGGACTGGACTCGAACCAGCGACCTTCGGGTTATGAGCCCGACGAGCTACCTACTGCTCTACCCCGCGATGTGGACGGCAAATATACAACGGTTTCTTTGTTTGGCAAAATGATGTTGCACAAATTAGGTTTCTATTATTTACAGGCCAGAAATGTGTATTTTCGACGGCATGGAGCAACTCAATGACTTTTTGGTAAACGCCATATCCGCAACAGAATGGCCCATGTTTCTCTTACTTATTGGAGGTGGCCTTTTTTTGGTACTATATTCAAAGGGTTTGCCATACCGATTTTTTGGTCATGCCATAGCCATAACTGCGGGAAAATACGATGATAAAAAAGCAAAAGGAGATGTTAGTTCGCTTCAAGCGCTATCTGCGGCGGTTGCGGCCACGGTGGGTCTAGGAAATATTTCTGGGGTGGCCATAGCCATTCATGATGGAGGTCCTGGCGTGGTTTTTTGGATTTGGATGACAGCATTGATTGGTATGTGCATTAAATTCTATTCTTGTAGTCTTTCCATTATGTATCGGGGTGAAGATTCGGATGGAAAAATGCAAGGTGGCCCCATGTTTTATATCACCAAAGGATTGGGAAAAAAGGCCAAGCCTTTAGCTGTTTTTTTTAGCATCGCAGGACTTTTTGGTTTTCTGGGTGTTTTTACCGCCAATCAGTTTACAGAAACTTTTATGAGTGTAGTTGTCCCAGAAGAGACTTTGATTGCTATGGGTGGAACGGAGGCAGACCCTTTGTTCAATTGGAAATTGACGATTGGAATTGTATTGGCAATTATATCTTCCTTTGTAATTTTTGGTGGATTAAAGAATATAGCTAAATTATCCACAGCTATTGTTACCTTTATGGTTGCCGTATACCTCATTGCAGTTGTTGTGGTAATGGTCTTGAATGCTTCACAAGTGCTACCTGCTCTAAAACTTATACTTTCAGAAGCTTGGAATTTTAAAACGGTGGTCACTGGAGGTTTTTGGGGCTTGGTGATT
>JBCCUY010000539.1:0-1858 GCA_039196145.1 Bacteroidota bacterium | reverse complement strand
AGTACTTCTGGGCAAACATTTCAAATTACGGGAAAGGTTGTAGATCAGGAGAACAATAGCATCCCATACGCAAACATTTTATTATTGCAGGCATCGGATTCAACCTTTGTGATGGGAACATCGGCAAATGAAAATGCATTTTTTGAACTTACAGGGGTAGCACCTGATCTGTACTTGTTGCAAGCGAGTTATGTTGGAAGGGGTTCGGAACCACGAGCATTGGATATTGCCAACGATGTTTCCCTAGGGGCGTTGATCATTCCACTGGAAGCGAACAATCTGGACGAGGTGGTTGTAACTGCAAGAAGACCAACGCTTCAAAGATTAACAGACAGACTGGTCTTTTCAGTAGAAAACACCGTAGTTTCCCAAGGAAGTTCGTGGGACATCCTTCGGAACACTCCTGGCGTAATCGTAAATCAGGAGGACTTACAAATTAGGGGCCAGACCGCCACGGTATATCTTAATGACAGGAAGGTGCAGCTATCCGGACAAGAGGTCAAGGAGCTTCTGGAAGGGTTTTCCGGAAACAACATAAAATCGGTAGAGGTAATATCCAATCCGCCAGCCCGCTATGAAGCGGATGGTGGACCCATCCTAAACATCGTAACCAGCAAAAACATTGTTCCAGGATACAAGGGGAGTATTAATGGAAGCTACACGCAGGCTGTTTTTCCCAAGTTTGGTTTGGGAATGAGTCATTACTACAAAACGGAAAAGCTAAACCTATTTGCCAATTATAGGATAAGCCCGCAGAAAGAAATTAAAAAGACCGATAAAGGAGTCAATTTTATAGACGACACCAATTCCATTTTTTCCAGATGGACCTCCAACTATGACCAAGTTTATCGGTCCCGAGCCCATAATCCCAGTTTTATATTAGATTATGATTTTGATGATCGTAATAGTTTAAACTTTAGTTCAAACCTACTGGTCAATCCAAATAGAGATAAAGAAATCAACCTGGGCGCACAGATAAGAAATGGTTCAAACCAACTGGATTCCACTTTTATTACCCAAAGTACTGGGCAATTGGACAATCTCAATCTAGCATTCGATCTAAGCTATGTACATCGATTAAAGAAGCCTGGCGCCAAGCTTTCATTCAATGGCCATTACACGTATTACGATTCACAAGAAACCCAGAATTTAATTTCCAACTATTTTGATGCTGGAGGTGCATTTTTGCGAAATTTCGGATTCGATACGGATTCTGGACAGGACATTCAGATTTATACGGGCCAGGTGGACTACTCAACACCGTTGGGAAATGCTTCGTTGGAGTCCGGACTTAAGGCCTCTTCCATACGCTCGAAAAGCAGTTTGGACTTCTTTAATTTTACGGGCACGGACGACACTATAGATGCATCCTTATCGGACAACTATAATTATGACGAAAACGTCTATGCGGCCTATATAAGTATGGTCAAGAATTGGGACAAATGGTCTATGAAAGTGGGAGTGCGGGGTGAATTGACTGACGCTGCCGGAACATCATTGACACTCAATGAAACTATAAACCAAGACTTTTTTGAGGCGTTCCCATCCATTTACTTGCTCTATTCTCCTTCGGACAATCATTCATTTTCGTTTGATTATGGCAGAAATGTAGACAGACCCAAGTATGACGATTTAAATCCATTCCGATATTTTTTCAATGAAAGCGATTTTGTAGAGGGAAACCCAAGGCTAAGGCCCAGCTTCAGCAATAATTTCAATTTGAATTATACCCTTAACAGTGAATTCTTTTTCGATGTATATTATCGGGACAATGGAAGGAATATTGCCGGTCTGGTTTTTCAGGACAACGAAAATCAAACATTGGTAGATCTTCAACAAAATGTAACAGGCAGCAAGT
>JBCCUY010000538.1:0-1859 GCA_039196145.1 Bacteroidota bacterium | reverse complement strand
TATAGATCACGAGAGTATTTATTCCAATCTTTTGTTCAATTCAATTATCGGGAATACCAAAAATAAGTTTACCGCTGGATTGACATTTGCGTATGACGGGTATGATGAAGTGGTAAACAACCAGAATTTTGAACGTGTGGACCGTTCAGCAGGCGCCTTTTTTGAATTCAACCATACCAATTTGGAAAAGGTGAGTTTTACAGCAGGACTTCGCGTGGATACCCATAACAGGTTGGGAAATTTTGTTACCCCAAGATTCCATATTCGTTACACACCTTGGGAGAAGGGTAGTCTAAGAGGTTCTTTTGGAATTGGCAGGCGTGCGCCAAATGTTTTTGCGGAAAACCAAAGGCTCTTTGCGTCATCCAGAAATTTGATTTTGAACGGCAATGGAGGCAATATCTATGGTTTCGATGCAGAAAAGGCAGTGAACTATGGGGTGAGTTTTTTACAAGGTTTTTCTCTTTTTGATAGACCGGGCAACTTTTCAGTGGATTTTTACCGCACCGATTTTGACAACCAAATTGTGGTGGATTGGGAAAACCCCAGGGAGGTGATTTTTTCCAATTTGGACGGGAAGAGCTATGCCAATAGCCTTCAAATAGAACTTAACCACGAGTTGCTTCCGAAATTGGAAGTACGTACCGCCTATAAATTCTATGATGTCAAGACGGACTATCAGACGGGGTTATTGCAAAAACCGTTACAGGCAAGACACCGTTTTTTTGCGAATGTTGGATATAACACACAACCAACGGACAATGGTGCCCAATGGCGATTCGACTATACCTTACATGCTTTGGGCGAACAACGTTTGCCCGATACGTCGGCTAATCCAGTAGGTTTTCAGTTGGGAGATTTTGCAGAAGGATACGCCTTGATGAATGCCCAGGTGACCAAGGTGTTTTCCAAACGTTTTGAAGTGTATTTGGGAGGCGAAAACTTAACAGATTTTAGACAGGACAATCCAGTTTTGGGGTCCCAAGATCCTTTTGGAACAAATTTTGACACTACCATAGTGTACGCCCCAATTTTTGGACGTATGGTCTATGCAGGTTTTAGATTTAAATCATAATAAACAATTAATACAATGAAAAATAGAGTACGGATTTTATTATTTGTGTTGGCCTCTACAGTTGGTTTTGCCCAGGAAAAGAACAAGAAGCTACTTATGGATGTAAATGGGAAATGTTTAATGTGCAAGGCCAGGATTGAAAAAGCCGCATTGGGCGTTCCGGGTGTTAAGTATGCAAGTTGGGATATACCTACGCATCAGTTGTCGTTGATCATGGATGAGCGAAAAACCGATGCCATGAAAATTAAAACGGCAATTGTGGAAGCGGGCCATGACACCAAAGAACTCAAGGCGAGCGAGGAAGCCTATGATAAGATTCATCCTTGCTGCAAGTATAGAGAAGATAATTCGGACGATAGCGGTAATCATTGATGGAGCACACGTATACCATAAAAGGAATGACCTGTCAGGGATGTGTGGCTTCAGTGAAGGAAAAGTTGCTGTCCATAGATGGGGTGAAGGCGGTATCCATTGATTTGGAAAAAGCTAGAGCGGCCATTCAGATGGATAGCCATATCAAGCTCTCCGGGCTGAGAGCGGCGTTGCCTAAAAAGTATTCCATTTCCAAGGAACGATTCGTTTCTAAACCAGACATCAATTTAGGGGAAAAGTCCAAATGGGCGCAGCTTAAGCCCTTGTTTCTAATTTTTGCCTACTTGTTTTCCGCCGCAATTTTGATGCATATCGATAACTGGGATAGGTCGGAAGCGATGTTGGACTTTATGGGGCTTTTTTATATTGTTTTCAGCTTTTTTAAGTTTTTGGACCTGAAAAACTTCCCTGC
>JBCCUY010000537.1:0-1875 GCA_039196145.1 Bacteroidota bacterium | reverse complement strand
GCATGGAATACCTTTTCTTGGATGATTACGAAAAGGCAAAGCGAAGCTTTATGAAATGTGTGGAATTTGATGATTCCGACTATTCATCGCTTTACAATGTGGTCTATTGCTTTGAATTTTTGGAAGATTTTGACGGGGCTATCGTATATCTCAACACCTATCTGGAACGAAATCCATATTGCGAGGTAGCATGGCATCAGTTGGGGAAAATCTACCTTAGCAAAAAGATGTTTAAAGAGGCGCTGACTTCTTTTGATTTTGCCATCATTTCGGATGATTCCTTTATTGGAGCCTACTTTGAAAAAGCCAAGGTGCTTGAAAAATTGGGCAGGTACAACGAGGCCATCGAAAATTATGAAACTACCATTTCCATAGAAGACCCAACCTCCCATGCCTACCTGAGAATTGGTAAATGCCATGAAAAATTAGGAAATAACGACTTGGCTAAGTACTACTACTATAATACCGTGCATGAAGACCCTTTGCTTGACAAAGGCTGGTTGGCCATAACAGATTTCCATTTTAAAATGGAGAACTATGAAAAGGCATTGTACTATATCAACAAGGCCATAAATATAGATGGGGAAAATCCCATTTATTGGAAAAAATGCGCTAAAACTTATTTTGTGCTTAAGAACTATGATGAGGCGGATTTTGCATATAAACAGGCAGTAGATCTTGGAAACTACGAATTCGACACCTGGAAAAACTGGGCCGAAGTTCTTCGGGCCCTTGGGGATTATGGCTCCTCCATCCAGGTACTCGTTCAAGGCTTGGAATTCTACCCGGAAAGGGCGGAGCTGGTATATAAATTAGCAGGGGTCTATCTGAAAAACGGTGAGGTTTTGAATGCCAAGGAAAAATTGGCCCAAGCCATGCAAATGGATGTAGAAAAACTTCATCAATTTGAGGAAGAGTTTCCCGAGTTGCAAAAAGTGGCCTGGATTTCCGAAATTAAGAAAACGTCAACCTAAAGAGCACATTTTCCAACCCCTCCATGAAAGAAAGAAAGTTTACGGATTACGTATGGGTTACCCTTAAGGGTATGGCAATGGGCGCTGCAGACGTGGTTCCCGGAGTTTCCGGAGGCACTATTGCCTTTATATCCGGAATCTATGAGGAACTGATTACCTCAATCAATAATATAAACCTATCGCTTTTCAAGGTACTTAGAACCGAAGGTCTTAAACCATTTTGGAACCAGTTGAACGGTAATTTCCTGCTTGCCCTTTTCGTTGGTATTTTTATCAGTGTACTTTCATTGGCCAAGTTTTTAAGTTGGTTGCTAGAGAATGAGCCCATCCTACTTTGGTCTTTCTTTTTTGGGTTGGTTTTGGCAAGTGTCTTTTTCGTGGGGAAGGAAATTAAAAAGTGGTCCTTGATCACCATAGTTGTTTTTGTTTCCGGTGTGCTCCTGGCCTATTTCATTACAGAACTTCCACCCAACGAAAACATTGATAGTTTACCATATCTCTTCCTTTCGGGTGCGCTGGCCGTCTGTGCAATGATTCTCCCAGGTATTTCTGGAGCATTTATCCTTGTCCTGTTGGGATCCTATAAAACCATTCTTGACGCGGTTCATGAAAAGGACATCAAAATCGTTTTGACAGTTGGTTTAGGTGCGGTTTTTGGGCTCCTAAGTTTTGCCCGTCTCCTGAAATGGATGTTTACGCACTACAAAAACATCACTTTGGCTTTGCTAACCGGCTTTATCCTAGGATCATTGAACAAAATTTGGCCATGGAAAAAAGTGTTGGAAACCAAGACTTTTGGAGATAAAACCATTGTAGTAGACGATGTAAACGTTTGGCCTTCAGCATTCGAAGGTGAAAATCAGTTAATACTTGCCCTAATCCTAGCGGTAATAGGTTTTTC
>JBCCUY010000536.1:0-1895 GCA_039196145.1 Bacteroidota bacterium | reverse complement strand
TGAAATAGAGGTCCCCATTGTGTAGGTCCAAAACGATGGGCTTCCCCTATTCCTGAAAAGGGCAGCAACATATGTCCCAATAACATTCCTGTACTTAAGATAACCAGATACAGAAAAGCGGATAAAAACCGGCCGATAAAGAACTGCTTATCACTAATGGGCATAGCATACGTCCATTGGGCAGATTTATATCTTATGTCTTTGTAAAGTACTCCACCCGTAACTATGGCAATTATTATAATCATGAGCATGCCCATGGCTGCGTAGTTGCGATATAAAATACTCGCGGCATTCATGAGCACTCCTTCATTGGCAAAATACTTGAAAGCACCGTCTGTGTACCATATCATTTGGAATGCCAACATGATAAAGAATATCAGGGTAATCCAACTAAATATTCGTTGCTTCAGCTCATTCTTTATTATGGATACTATCGTTTTCATACTAACTTTCGCTTAAGATTTTAAAATAGGCATCTTCCAATGATGGTGCTTTGCTATCAAAACCTCCTGAGGGCATATCATCTGCCATTACCGTAATCATCAATTTACCAGCAAAAAACCGTTGGGAAATAACCTTAAACCTTTCCTGATAGGCAGCTAGTTCCTCCTTTTGAATAGGCATTTCATAGAGTTTTCCCCGCATGGCTTCTTCAACTTCGTCCGGTTTTCCAGTTAGCACAACCTGACCATTTCCAATAATGGCCATATCCGAACAAAGTGTACTTACATCCTCGACTATATGGGTAGAAAGAATCACAACGGCATTTTCACCCAATTCCGATAATAAATTGTAAAAGCGATTTCGTTCCATTGGGTCTAAACCGGCAGTAGGTTCATCCACAATAATTAACTCAGGGTCGCCCAATAAGGCTTGAGCGATACCAAATCGCTGCTTCATACCTCCGGAGTAACCGTCCAATTTTTTTGTCCGAACGTCATATAGGTTCACTTTTTGTAATAAGGCTTCAACTGTATCTCTTCGTTCTCCTTTGTTCACAATACCTTTCATATCAGCGATATGTGTAAGTAGTTCTTCAGCAGAAACATTCGGATACACTCCAAACTCTTGAGGAAGATATCCAAGGGTTCTTCTCAATGCTTCCGGACTTTTTAAAACATCAATCTCATTAAAATGGATGGTACCTTCGTCTGGATCCTGAAGTGTTGCAATGGTTCGCATCAAGGTGGATTTTCCTGCACCATTTTGGCCCAAAAGTCCAAACATACCTTTCCCAATGGTCAATGAAACATTTTTCAATGCCTGTACACCATTCGAGTAGGTTTTGGATAAGTTGTTAATTTCAAGTTTCATAGTATGTCGTATTTATTTATTGTAGTTCGTTTCTAGTTTCTAGTTTCATTTTCAATTGCTGGTGTGGGAACCGATACTTTGTTTTCCAGGCCGTGAAAACTTTTGTAAACGATATATCCTAGCCAAATGGTAACTACGATGTCAATTAATGTAGAGCCATAATAAACCCCGCTTATACCCATCCATTTAGGAAGAAATAGCATTACGGGCACATAGAATACCAATTGTCTGGCTATTCCTATGATACTGGCATATTTTGGTTGTTCTATAGCGGGCAAGTGGGTAAGTGCCATGAAAACAAAGGGCAAGAAGGGAATAATGGCCATATATACCCTAAAGTCGACCAATTCTGTCTGAGTCATTATCCTATTTGGCAGTACCATTTGAACTCCTAATTCGGGAAACAGCATTAAAAACAACCAAAACGGCAAAACCAACCAGAGTCCGGTTTTGCAAAAAAGGAAAAAACTTTGTTTGACGCGATCATATTTCCTAGCCCCAAAGTTTACCCCCTCTACCGGTTGTAACGCTCTCATCAGTCCGAAAAGTGGGGTCATCAAAAAAAGTAATATTCGATTGGC
>JBCCUY010000535.1:0-1906 GCA_039196145.1 Bacteroidota bacterium | reverse complement strand
GGAGATATTCCGAACCACCAATCCTCTGTGGTACCGCCTCCAAACCAATCAAACTTAAATTTTGTCATATAGAATAACATTACCAATGTACCGATCACCATTCCTGCAATAGCGCCCTCTTTATTCATACGTTTACTGAAAATTCCTAAAATGATTGCGGGAAAAAATGAAGCGGCGGCTAAACCAAAAGCCAAAGCTACGGTCGCTGCAACAAAATCAGGTGGATTAATGCCGAAATAACCCGCTACACATACAGCCACCACTGCGGACAAACGGGCTGCTATTAACTCTCCCCGTTCAGAAATCTTTGGGTTTATCATTTTCTTTATCAGATCGTGTGATACTGAAGCAGAAATGACCAATAGAAGTCCGGCAGCGGTCGAAAGTGCCGCTGCAAGTGCCCCTGCCGCGACCAAGGCAATGACCCAATTTGGTAATTTGGCAATTTCAGGATTTGCCAAAACCATGATATCCTTGTCCAACGTAAGCTCATTTTTATTGGTATCAGCCAAATACTGTACTTTATTGTCCTTGTTCTTATCATTGAATTCTATCAATCCTGTTTTTTCCCAATTCGCTACCCACCGTGGTAACTGATCATACTCCTTATTACTTACAGTTTCTATCAAATTGGTTCTAGCAAAAACTGCGATGGCTGGTGCAGTAGTGTATAATATCGCTATAAATAATAATGCCCAACCTGCAGATTTTCGTGCGTCCCTTACTTTCTTTACCGTAAAAAATCTAACTATTACATGTGGCAAACCAGCAGTTCCTACCATTAAAGCAGCCGTAATAAAAAACATATCTATTATTGATTTCTTTCCAGAGGTGTATTCATGAAAACCTAACTCACGATGTAAACCATCCAATTTATCCAGTAAATAAATTCCATCATCTACTTTTGCTCCAAACCCCAGTTGTGGGATTGGGTTGCCCGTCATCTGAATGGAAATAAAAATGGCTGGGACCATAAAGGCAAAAATCAGCACGCAATATTGTGCGGCTTGTGTATAAGTGATACCTTTCATACCTCCCAGTACGGCATAAAACAGTACAATTATCATTCCGATGATAACACCTGTATCAATGTCTACTTCCAAAAATCTTGAAAATACCAATCCAACACCACGCATTTGTCCTGCTACATAGGTAAATGATATTAATAAGGCACAAATCACTGCAACACTTCTTGCAATGTTGGAATAATACCTATCGCCTATAAAATCCGACACTGTAAATTTTCCAAATTTCCTAAGATAAGGAGCTAACAATAATGCCAGTAGTACATAACCTCCCGTCCATCCCATTAAGTAAACCGAACCATCATAGCCGCTAAAGGAAATAAGGCCGGCCATGGAGATAAAAGAAGCGGCACTCATCCAGTCTGCAGCTGTCGCCAAACCATTGGTCAATGGTGACACTCCACTTCCAGCAACATAAAATTCCTTTGTTGAACCCGCTCTGGACCATATGGCAATTCCTATATACAAGGTAAAGGTGATTCCTATCAATACCCAAGTCCATGTCTGTATATCCATAATTATTTTATTTGTCAAGTTTATATTTTTTGTCAAGTTTGTTCATCAAAAGAATGTACACAAAAATCAAAATCACAAACACAAAAATGGCCCCTTGTTGGGCAAACCAGAAACCTAATTTAAAACCACCAAGTTTGACCCTATTCAGCTCTTCTACCAATAGAATTCCGAAGCCAAAAGAGACCATAAACCAAATGGATACTAGAATTGCCAGATATTTCAGGTTTTCTTTCCAATACTTTTTATAGTTATTATTCATGATGTACTGTTAAATTATATCATTTAGGGTTAAAGGTTTTAACTATGGAGAGCTTTATAACTTCCTAATATCTTGTTCCAAGATTTTTTAGTCAGGTTTTTTGTTT
>JBCCUY010000534.1:0-1910 GCA_039196145.1 Bacteroidota bacterium | reverse complement strand
ATTAGAAGTAGTATCTCATAAAGTGTGTAAGTTGAAAAAATCGGGGTTTGCAAATCCCGATTTTTTTTGTTTACTCTTGCCTGTCTGCAAAACAAGTTTTAAATTTAATACACACAATGCAAAAAGAAAATTTATTAAACTGTAAGTTTCTCAAGCAGTTTAAGTCCTCGGAAGAACGGTTCCATGAAGTTTACGGTTTTGATGTCTCTACATCCACCATATCCCACATTACAAGTTGTACCACCAATGATATTATCGCCTGGCAAAGCAAGCTTTAGGAATCGGTGTATCTGATTGTCTGGATGGATATGAAAGTCAGGGGCGTGGAAAATATTCTCATTACTGCCAACGACGACCTTAATGAATTTACCGATACCATGACCAGTATTTTCTGCTTATCCGAAACCCTTTAATAATCAATTACATATGATTTTCTTATCCATTATTCATGTTAACTTACCATTTTTGGGCGTTCCCTCCGCTACGCTTCGGTCGGGCTTTCCGCTATATCTTTTTATTGCACTTTCAGTTTGTCACCTTGAGGGGACCATAGGGGTGTCAAACGCTCAAAGATGCAATAAAAAGGATGCCGCTGCAATCCCTAACGCGGCTGATAGGATTATTTAGCACCGCAATTTGGTATGAGTTCCGCCAAGGTGGGACGAAAGCCGGACCCTGCAAGATCCTAAGACTTTCGAAGGGCTTGCGGGAGAGCACCTGGCAACACCGGAATTATTAACGCTATATCATAGATCAATGTAAAATTGCAGTGTTTTTGTGCTGGTAAAGGAGAGAGAACACTTTTGAGGCATCGAAACCTTGAACCTCAGTGTTAAGATTAATGTCAATTCCAAGGTAATATAACCTCAGTTCGATATAAGAAACTGTTAAATTTTGATATTAAGTAAAGACCCGACCTACTATAAAATCCTTGAAAATCAAGGAAGTAGTAAGGGTAAGGGATGAAAAGCTGTCTTAGCGAAGCGAGTTATTTTCATCCGTGGCAGGTGGTTCCGTAGTATTTTCTCAGGATTTTATAGTCAGTCTTGACTTTTTTGGCTTGGTTTATCCTGAGCTTGTCGAAGGGTTTTTGTGTCAAGACAAAAATGAACAAGCTAAAAATCAGTATATTAATAAAATATGTTATGTTGAACTCAGGTTAATATAACAAGGTGTTGTTCCAGACTTAGGGAGTCTCTTTCAATGCTTCGTTTTCAATAAGATCATCAATATAGATTTCGGAATAATCCAATGAAAGCTCAACTGTTGGCTTACGAATTTCTGTTGTGAATTTTTTGCTTCATAATTGATCGCGATCATTCCTTGACATATCAGACATAAGCGTATTATTTCATATCAGATATCATTCGAAGTTGTGTAATTACATTGTTTGCCTCGTTAAAGAGTCCGTACAGTTCTGATGATCCGTTCTCAAAATTCACCATATTTTCTGTTCGCAACAATTTTCCTCCTTCCGTTAGAAAATAAAAGTTCACAGTATTGGATTCAGGAAGCTTGGAATGTTCAACATGATTAGCTGACATGAGTAAGCTATTTCCAAGCTCTAAGTATGTCTTTACAACCGATATTACGGACTCATGTTGTCCACCGCCAATTACTCCACCCCCGGTACTTAGATACATGCTTGCGTCACCTGTCTGATAACTGATCAGCGTCATTATTCCATTACCCAAATCCCAGTCCATAATAATTCCATATACTGAATTCGGTTTTGGCTCTATACCCAATTGTTCAGGAGTTGCCTGAAAGGCCATGTTCCTTAGATCGTAGTAAGGATTTTGTTGAAGTTGGTCTGTTTTTGCTTCTTTGTTCTTCTTTAAGCTGCTGCTTTTCATGGCAAAAGCAACTATGATGATTACAACTATAAGGCCAAGAATTATATTTATCAT
>JBCCUY010000533.1:0-1910 GCA_039196145.1 Bacteroidota bacterium | reverse complement strand
ATCGTTTTCCAACATCGCAAATGTTAAAAACAACCCGGTATCTCCATCTATATCGGCCCTCTAAAAGTCTTGAACCAATTACCTAACAATTTGAATATTTGTAAATAATATAGATGTAACCTTTTCATAATACTTTTAATCTAATCCTTTCAATCATTTAACTTTAAAAGTAAGTTAGTCTTACCTCTCCTCGTGATATTTGTTTCGTAATAATTAACCAAAGTTTACAAATACGAAAAAAATGGAGAGAACACGATTTTTAGTACCACTTACTTTCTTAGTAAGTTTTGTAGGCTATTCCCAAACTATTTTTTCGGGAGCTGTCTTGGATGAGAACAACGTTCCCCTGCCTGGGGCATCGGTTGTAGTACAGGGAAGCAACATCGGGGTGGCAACCGATTTTGATGGTAATTTTGAAATTGAATTGCCCGACGGAAACCAAATTCTAATCGTATCTTATATAGGATATATTTCCCAAGAGTACGACACTTCAGGAAAAACATCGGCCAGCATTGTTCTACAACCAGATTCCCAAAAGCTGGATGAAGTAGTAGTTACGGCATTGGGTATCAAAAAAGAGAAAAAACGCCTGGGATATGCCGTACAGGAAGTTCAGGGGGACAATCTGGTAACGGCAAGGGAGACCAACGTCACCAATTCACTTGCGGGTAGGGCGGCCGGAGTTCAAATAACAGGCGGTAGTTCCGGAGTGGGCTCAACTTCACTGATCACCATCCGTGGGGAAGGGTCGTTGATTCCGGACAACAACTCACCTTTGTTTGTTGTAGACGGTATTCCGATCAGCAATCGTACCATTAGCAACCGTGCAGAGGGCAATCTGGAAACTGATTTTGGCAACGGTGCACAGGACATCAATCCCGATGATGTAGAGTCCATTTCCATTCTAAAAGGGCCTAATGCAACCGCCCTTTATGGCTCCCGTGGACTTAATGGGGTTGTTCTTATCACCACGAAGTCCGGGAAAAACACCCAAGGGTTGGGCATCAGTTTTACACAAAACCTCACTTTTGAAACCGCTTTACGAATCCCGAAATATCAAAACTCATATGGACAAGGTGCCGGAGGAGAATTTGCTTTTTTGGATGGTTTCGGAGGAGGAACCAATGACAACATTGATGAAAGTTGGGGTCCTGCCTTGGATGGTCGTTTGATTCCACAACACGACAGCCCCACGACCAGCGGTTTTAGGGCCGGTGATTTCGCGGTTAGACCCAGAAACCCGGATGGCACCTTTGCCGATGAAATTACACCTACACCTTGGATCTCCAACCCGGATAACATTGAAGATTTTTTCAAGACCGGAACCACTAGTACTACCAACCTTTCCATAACCGGCGGAAATGAATTTGGAAATCTTCGGTTGTCCTTGACCAATCTTACAAGCGAAGGGATTTTGCCCAATACGGATTATGACAGAAGAACCTATGCGTTTAGCGGATCGTACAGGCTTAAGGAATGGTTTAAAGTATCCTCTTCCATTAATTACGTAAACAGTAATAGTGACAACCGGCCCAACAACTCCTATGGAACAGAGAACATCATGTACCTATGGGTCTGGTTTGGTCGGCAAATCAATATGAACTCTTTGCGGAATTACTGGCAGCCCGGTTTGGAGGGGCGTCAACAGTTCAATTATAACTACAACTGGCATGACAATCCTTATTTTACCATGTTCGAGAACACCAATGGTTTTAACAAGGACCGGATTTTTGGAAATGTCAGGGCGGACATCGATATCACCAAGAACCTTTCTTTGATGCTCAGAACGGGTATTGACTATTTCAGCGAACTGAGAACGGGCAGAAGGGCCTATAGCACCCAGCGTTTTGCCCGGGGGCAATATCGTGAGGATGACATCTTCTTTAAGGAACAAAACACAGATTTCCTAT
>JBCCUY010000532.1:0-1918 GCA_039196145.1 Bacteroidota bacterium | reverse complement strand
GACGGAAGCACCATTTTTGTTTCACAACAAGATGAAATTGGCACCATTGATCTCAACCCAAATATTGACTTTTATATCAATACTTATGAAGGTCTAGGGAGTATTATATTGGTAAATGGCAAACAAAATGAAAGCTATATTTCAGAGATTCAGCATGTTCGAAGAAGAGAGACTGTTGCAATGACGCCTGCCAATTGTTTTACCGCTTTAAAGCTTTTGATAGACAAGTCGTATGCTGAACCCCATAAAAGCGATCTTGAAACCAACAAAACAAAGGTTTTGGATGCAATTGCAACGGTTACTGGTACAAATACAATGGCATTGGTGGGTTCTAGCGGGCTATCGATTCAATATGCCATTTTGATGGGACTCGTGGACTATGCCTTGGAAAACCATACGGGAAAAGATATCAAAATTATAGTGCCTCCTAATTGTTATGGTGGAACAAATGACCAGGCAAGACGTGTTGCTGCCTGTATTGATAATGTCGAAATCGTGGATTTACCCGTAGATAGTGGTAATGATATGGTTGAAAGTATTGATACGGTTTTAACAAAAATTGCCGATCAAGATGCTGTCCCTTATATCATAGCTGAAATCCCAACCAATCCAAGAGTGGAAGTCCCTGATCTTCTAAAATTAAAAGAGGCATTAAGTGCTGTACGTAAGACAGCAAGTGGTACTACTGCTGTGGATCCGGTTTTTCTCCTGGATCAAACCTTTTGTCCTAACGTGCAATTCTTAGGTGAAGGTGAAATACTCTCAACCGTGAGAACCATTTCTTTTTCTAGCGGTTCAAAATTTCCAAGTGGTGGACTATGTACGGCCGGCTATTGTGTAGGAAATACAAAAACAGACGCTTTGATGCATAAGATAGAAATGCATCTAGGGCTTTGTGATAATGAGGCTACACCTCTTCAATATGAAATATTAGCAAAACAATTGCCTTCTATGAATCAACGCATTCATGATGCGTATAACAATACTCGTGAATTTGTAAACTTTATCCATGAAACCCTACCTGGAGCAAAAATCAATTTTGTTTCAGAAGCATTAGCTAGTCAAGGTTTTACGCCATCTGTTTTTTCATTAGATCTTCCGACCAAAGGAGCTACTGATGAAGAAAAGGAAACGTATAAAAGAGCACTTAATCATAAATTAATCAATTTAATGATTACCGAAATCCCTAACGAAAGTAAGTATTGTGTGAGCTATGGCCAGTTAAAAGGATGCTACTGGACCATCCCCGCTACATCAACCCAAGGGACAACCAAAGAAGGCGACAAAGATTATATTGCTCGTGTAGCCCTTTCTCCTAATATGAACCTTGAACGTCATAAAGAGGTGTTTGCGAGTTTTGTGGAGGGTATTTGACCCTTCGACCCTTCGAGAGCCTCAGGGTCCGCAGGGTTCGAAACGGTACCGAGGGCTGAGGCTCTCGAAGTCCGACAGGCTCAGTGCAACGGCTCACCCTTCGACTTCCACTTCGACAGGCTCAGTGCGACGGCTCAGGGTTCGAATAAAAAGTTACTTCAGAAGTACACCTAATGATAGTTTTCACATGAGCTACTCACTTATGGTAGTACCTCTCCTACTCGATTTTAAAGAAAAATTATAATTTGATTAATCCGCAGCACAACACATTTTATATACCTTGGTTTAAAATATTTAATGACCTTCTATGAGTAATCAACAAATGTCTACCGTTTTGAGAGTCGCCGCCATTTACAATCTACTATGGGGAGCTTGGGTGGTATTGTTTCCTAACCACTTTTTTGAATTGGTCGGTATGGAACTCCCTACGCATCCTATGATTTGGCAAGGTATGGGGATGGTAATCGGCGTATATGGCTTGGGCTATTGGTGGGCTGCTCAGGATCCTACTACCCATTGGCCTATCGTAATGGTTGGTTTTTTG
>JBCCUY010000531.1:0-1952 GCA_039196145.1 Bacteroidota bacterium | reverse complement strand
TTTTAAAAAACTGGGTTCAGGTGATCATCTTTTCATTGTACAAAAAGCCACCTCCCAAGTATTCGGCTAAGGGGGGTAAGACGCTAGCGGTTTTTAACCGTGGCACCACTAATTTTGTGGATGGGAATTGGCTGGGTTATGAAGCTGAGCATATGACTGCGACGGTTGAGTTTGAGGAACAAACCACTATTTCCAATATTGCTGTGGGTTGTTTGTCCCAACCTACCAATTGGATATTTCGACCGGTAGGATATACGGTCTGGGGGTCGGCCGATGGACAGAATTTTTCCAAAATAAAAACGATAAAATTACCGGATTTGCCCCCTTCCAACGATATTGAACGTTTTGTTTACAATATCGATTTTGAACCCACTTCCCTTAAAAAGGTAAGGTTGTTCGTAGAAAGTCCTTTGAAGAACCCGGATTGGCATATTTCACCAGGTGGACCCAGTTTTATATTTGTGGACGAATTGGTTTTTAATTAGTTTTTGGTAGCGCGTCCATCACCGTACGGAACCCAAGATGCTCCAAGGAGGAATCAAGGGAAGTAGCCATTCTTGCAGACACGCGGTAACTGGCACAATATGAGGCGCTGCACAAAAAAGAACCTCCTTTGATGACCCGCTCCACGGCATAAGGATTTCCGCTATTGAAGGCACGTGTTGCTCCTTTTGGATTTTTGACAATAGCCCCAGTTGATGACAATTCTTGGTAATAAGTGCTGTTATACCAATCACTGGTCCATTCCCATACATTACCTGCCATATCATGAAGTCCGTATCCGTTTGGGGGATATGATTTAACCGGAGCCCTGCGTTCAAAACGATCTATTTTATCATTGTCTTTTGGGAAGTTGCCCGTCCATGTGTTTGCGTTTTGTGCTAAGGAATCCACCACGTCTCCCCAGTAATGAATACCATTGGTATTACCACCACGGGCAGCATACTCCCATTCTGCTTCAGTTGGTAATCGCCTGCCAGCCCACTCGCAATAAGCCAATGCATCCTCATAGGCGATATGGACTACGGGTTCGTTTTCTTTCCCAACAATTGAACTTTTTGGGCCATAGGGATGTCTCCAGTCGGCCCCTATGGTCCACCGCCACCATTGGGAATAATCTTGAAGATTTAAAACCTGCCCTTTTTTAAACACCAGAGACCCTGGCTGCATAATGGAGTCATGCGGTTTGGGGGTTCCCGCAGGGAGTTGCTTTTTCATTTCCTCCCAATCTATTTCTTTTTCGGCTAGGGTGATGTAATCCGTGGCTGCCACAAAGGTTGCGAATTGGGCATTGGTCACTTCGGTAATGTCCATGAAAAAACCATCTATGGCCACTTCATGTCTCGGTTTCTCATGATTCATGGCCATATTGTCGCTTGGTACAGCACCTTGGTGAAATGTACCGCCGGGAATCCAGACCATGCCTTCCGGAGTTTCAACACCACTTGGGATTTTTGTGATGATACTGTCGGCCACCGATACTTGGATATTTGGGGTCGCATCTCCTTTACTTTGGCTGTTCGGTGATTTCTTACAACCAAAAAGTAGTATTAGAACCAAAGTGGAATAATAGTATGGCAACAAGTTTTTAAGCATCAAGATTTTAGTGTTCATTAGCCAAAAAAAACAGCCCATTTGGGCTGTTTTCTTGTTTTAAAAGTTTCTTTGAGTTACGAATTGTCCTCAACATCAGCTCCTGGCGCATTGCTCTTTACAGAGGCAATACCATTTTCCATAGCAGAAGTGCCAGAGTACATTTCACTAGAACCAATAACTTGGCCATTTGAAGCTTTTAGGTTAAAGTATGGACTACCGTTTTTTGCTGTTTTTCTTTCGAAACGGTTATCGTCTTGAGAGTTTGTTTTTACAGATTCGATTCCATTTTCACAAGCAGCTTTTGTGGTGTAACCCTCACTACTGAGAATTACTTGACCATTTCCTGCTTTTAAATT
>JBCCUY010000530.1:0-1957 GCA_039196145.1 Bacteroidota bacterium | reverse complement strand
TTTTCCAGCTCCATTGTTTCCTACCAAACCAAAGCTTTGGCCTTTTGGAATCTCTAAATTTTCCAAGTTCAAAACCATTTGGCTTCCGTATTTTTTTGTTAGGTTCTGTACAGTTATCATTTTTTTAAAGTTCAAATTCAATTCTAAAGTTCAAGCTCAAAAATCAAGTTCAGGTTCAGCGGTTTCAAACAAGTTCAGTTGCATAGGTTAACCTTCTTTTTCTTTAAAGCCGGCAATCATTCCATATTTTTTGGTTCTATATTTTTCAGTGATAGCATCCAACAATCGATTCTTAAGGGCAAAACCGATAATCCCGATTAGAGAGAGTATGATTACGGCACCCTCAAGGGAAATTAAGTAATAAAATGCCGTGAAAATAAGAATAGGAAGACCCAATACGGGCAATATGATCAGAAACTGGGTGGCACTGGTACCCTGCATATTCCCTATGGCGCTTTTGTCCAGTTCTATCCTTTTTTTGTTGAAGGATCCAAAGAACAAAATCACCGGAATATTGATCCCAAGATTATACAGTGCACAGGCAAAGTTTATGGCCAGGGCATCCCAACCAAAATACACATAGGGTACGGTCAACAGAAACATAACAACTACACTGACCGAAATCAGGGTTGCTTTGGACTCCAAATATTTTCGGAGGGGAATATTCTGAGACATCATCATACTATAATACGAGCTGTCCCAAGCTGGGATAAATTGTCCAAAGTTGGTCAAGAAAATGCCGGTCATAAAGATTCCCAAAAAGGCCAGCATCGGCATCATATTGGCAAATTGGTCCTGTCCATAAAAAATCAGTCCATAGAAAACAAATAGCAGGGATATAAACACCTGAGCTCGTGTGCGTTTGTTGCGCCAGATCATTTTTAGGTCCAGCTGCAGAAAAGGGGCCATGTCGCCAAATCGTTTGGTCCATGCCAACTCCGATGTTTTGGCCTCCTTGGACTTGGTCTTCAACGAGGCATCCAGGAACAACTTATTCTTTAGGTCTCTAAAATTGACATAGTAGGCTGCAAGGGCCAAGGCAATTGGTACAATCACCATTATGGGATATTTATATAGCCCATGAAAAATTGAGCCAAAAAACTCCCGTACCGGAACCCATTGAAAATAATCCAGCGCAAACAAGACCAACAGGGTTCCTGCTATTATCGCAAAGGCCTTGTCATTTTTATTCACCAAGAAATTCAGGTAGTTGATGCAGAGCACCAAAGCGAACATCGACAACAACCAGAGCGCCACGTTTAAAGCAGGATATCCGTGGTAGAACAATACAATGCTAAACGGGACAAAAAGAAATGGGGCGGTGAAATTATAGGCCGAAAACCCCGACCGCCCAAGAATATAGTGGGCCATGCTGCTCTTTTTAATGGGCATGGAGAGCATTGGTTTAATGTCCATCACCGGGAGTTTTTGCATAAAGTAACGGAAGAGCAGTTCTGCCAGCACCCAGTACAAAAGATATTGGCTCAGCATCCACATCGGTGCCTGATCCGGGAATATTTTCTTTAGGATGAAATATAGCGAGATGCCCATGCCCACAATGGCCGATAAAAGGTAAAGCCCAAAAAACAGCATGATAAGCTTTATGACCAGGCTCTTGCCAAAGGAGGAAGACCTGAAAAAAGATTTCCATTGCAGGGAAACAAAACGCTTGAACATGGTTGGAGGTTTTCGATGGGTTAGTAGATCAATCCTGTAATTTGTTACAAAAGCACTTCTTTTTTTGGATTTCGACTTCCAAAATAGTGCGAATCCGTAGTTTTGCACAAAAATTGTCCAAAATGAGCGACTTTCATACCCTAAAAATTGCTGCGGTCGATGCATTGACCCCAAATTCCGTAGCACTTACTTTTGAAGTTCCCGATTCCCTTAAAGATACATTTGCATTTACGGCAGGTCAATATATCACCCTAAAACATACGGTTAACGGCACCGAAGT
>JBCCUY010000529.1:0-1965 GCA_039196145.1 Bacteroidota bacterium | reverse complement strand
TGCAATGATTCAAAACGCAAAGCGTTCTCCCGCAAGCCTGAAGGCGTATCGATTAATCTGTAATAGAAATTGTGGTACTTGGCCTTAATCTTTGTTGGGAATGCTATAAAATGGCTATAGTATTGGACAATCTATCTCCTTTTGGTTATTATTTCCCGGTTGTAATTAAAGTCCTTTTGTTATCCATGTCATGATCTGTGTCTGAAGGGGCTTTTTGTGTGGAATTAGGAGACAAGTTCCAGATAAATCTCCCCTATACATTCTTCGTGGTTATTGAAAATGAATAAAAACAATACATTGACGCTTCCGGATCAGGTATTTTCTAACTATAAAGACTTCAACCAATCTATGTGGCTTAAAGTCAAAAATCGCATTCAAGATTTTTTGAACGATGGCATTTGGCAAGTTGGCGAGGCACTTCCAAATGAAGCCGAGTTAGCCAAATATTTTGGAATATCCATGGGCACATTGCGCCGAGCCATCGGCGAACTGGTTCAAGAGGGAGTTTTAGTACGCAAGCAGGGTAGAGGTACTTTTGTAGCCGAACACAGCAAAGAACACTTTATGTATCATTTTTTTCGTCTTGCTTTAAGAGGGAAAGAAAAAAAGTACCCACTCGTAAATAATTACTATTTCCAAAGCCGCAAAGCGAACCAGCAGGAGTCCGACGCGCTGGATATATCTCTCAATAGCCCCGTCTTTGCAATACAAAATCTTTTGTTTATTGAAGAAACTCCTGTTACTGTGGACAACATTATTATCAGTAAAGAATTATTTCCGGGAATGAACAAAGAAATTTTTTTAGGTCGGGACAGTACCATTTACAATTTATATCAAAACCGTTTTGGAATTTTCATTGCAAACGCAAACGATCGCTTATCTGCAGTACGTTGCGATAACCGTGAGATTGCAGCACATTTGGAGCTGGAACTAGGAACACCCGTATTGAAAATTGTACGTGTGAGTTATACATACCAATCCAAGCCAGTAGAGTTACGGACTTCTTGGGTGAATAGCAATGCGGCAGAATATTACAGTAATATTTTTTAGAGCATCGAACGTCTCTCAAGCACATGCCGTAAAAACAAAACTTTGAGGATTTCTTTTCGCAATAGACACAAATGAAGACCTATCAAGTCAAGAAAAAATAATCAGGGAAGGGATGTAGGTAATGAGCAGTAATACTAAAATCATGACCCCCACCAAGGGTAAGGCTGCATTGGCAACATTACCGATTTTAGCCCTGATGACACTGCTTGCAACAAATAAATTAACACCCACGGGAGGTGTTACGAAGCCGATTGCCAAATTGACAACCATCAAAACGCCAAAGTGAACCGGATGAACGCCAAGTTGCACTGCTATAGGTAGCAAAATTGGAACCAAAATGACAATTGCGGCAAGGGCTTCCATGAATGTTCCCACAAACAAGAGTAAAATATTTATCAACAGTAGAATCAAAATTTTATTGGAAGTTAGCCCCAAAATAAAGTTAGTTACCGTAGCCGGAATTTGCTCAATGGTCAAAATATTCCCAAAAAGTTTGGCCATGGCAATAAGTGCAATGACAATTGCTGAGGTCAAACAAGTATCAACAAAGGAACTGATTAGGGTTTTCACGCTAAATTCTTTGTAAACAAATAGACCAATAAACAAACCATAAAAAGCTGCAACGGCTGCTGCTTCGGTGGGAGTCATCACCCCGCCATAGATTCCCCCTAGTACAATCACAGGCACCAGCAACGCCAGTTTTGCGTCCCAAAATGCCTTGCATAAGGTTTTCCAGTTTCGAGTATTTGCGGAGCCTCGCCAGCCCTTTTTTTTGGCGATGAAAAAAGTTAGTATAGGGGACCTCTAAAAACTCAGGCATGGACAAACAGCATAACTTTCATTATAATATTGTAAGTACGGAGGTATTGTATGATTTCTATGGTTAATGAGATTATATATAATGATATAGATAAG
>JBCCUY010000528.1:0-1968 GCA_039196145.1 Bacteroidota bacterium | reverse complement strand
TTTGTACAGATTAAAATTTCAGAATTACTATATTGTTATTCCGAGGATAGCATCACTTTTGGGGTTACGGCCAAAAAACGTTTTATAATCGAAGAAACGATGGACGAATTGTTCAGTTCCCTGGATCAAAACGAATTTTATAGAATCAACCGTGGACAGATCATTGCCAAAACTGCCATACAGAAAATAAACCCTTACTTCAACCATCGGGTCAAACTCTCCATTTCAAATCCACGGGATCAAGAATTTATTGTCAGTAGGCCAAAGACAAGCGATTTCAAAAAGTGGATGAACAAGTAGCCTAGTTGGTTACAATTCAAACGCCCCAGACCATTAACGCTCGTACCGATCTTGGTAGTATTGTTCCTAATTTTTAGGGATGTTGTTCAGGGTATACCAAGCTTCGGAGGACCAAATTTTCCCGCCATTTATACTCTGCATTTCCGGATTCAAGTTAAACTTTACTACATGTTCTTTTTTTAATCCCGGAATCGTTAAATGCACTTTTTTTCGTTTGGTACCTACCCTTATTTCAGTGGCCTTTAGTATCTCAAGATCCATTTTGGGCCCTCCATAGGCCTTGGTAGGTTTGTACCACCATTGCTCCACCGAATAGTCGGAGGGGGAATCTCCTTGTCCAACCCCCAATGGTTCCGTGAACTCGATTTCGAATCCATCGGTTTTTGATTTAATCGCCAACATTTCAAAAGTAACCTTTTCATTATACTCCAATCTTTGGAGACCGTGCCTGGTTTCGTTCCATCCCCAGCCTCCGCCCATTCCCACGCCACCGGCATATAACGCTCCATCTGGTCCCCTCCTGATTCTGTTAATGCCCACATTTAGCCCTTGGGTAAATTTAAATACGGCACCTTGGTATGACCCATTGACAATCTCAAGAAAAACTCGCTTAATTCCACCATGGGTCACATCGCCAAATATCATTTGGTTTTTATAGGGCCCGTCATACAATAAAGAAGGTTCCGACGGGGAATTGGCAATCTCATTTTGAGGCAACCATACGGCAGGGGGCACCATTTTTATACTTTGCAGGGAGTCTGGAAGCCCCCACCGCATTCCGTGAAAATCACCAGATTTTACATGTATAAATTTATTTGCAGGTAGCCATTGTCCCTGATTATCGGTTACAAACAATTCTTCATCCACACCTATTCCGATTCCATTGGGTGTGCGAAGGCCATAAATTACTTCTTCATAACTTCCATCCCTTGCTATTTTAAGGGTCTTTCCGCGATCTGGAAGCGGTTTCTCGTTGGACATTAACCGCATAGGCATGGAAAGATTGGCATAGAAATAACCGTCTTTATATACAAGTCCAAAAGCGAATTCATGAAAATCCATTGATACATCGAAGCTGTTGCATATGGATTTATATTCATCCGTTATCCCATCTCCATCATAGTCAATAAGTTGTGTGAGTTCTTGTTTCTGCAAAACAAAAATTTCACCTTCAACAACGGCAAGTCCCAATGGTTCGGCAAGTCCCTTTGCCATGGTTTTGATTTTTAGCTTGGTGCTGTCTGCCATGTCTACACCTTCAAGAATGTAAACCGCTCCCTGGGGGGTCCAAGAGGACACCAACAATCTACCATCGGGCAAAAAAGCCAGACCGCCTACCTTAAATTCAATTCCTTTTATACTTATGGTTTGAAGGTCATAACTGGGATGGACACCATTTAAGGATGATCCAAAACCGGGTCCTAGAGCCTTCTTTTTCGGTGAAGGAGGATTGTTTGCGATAACCTTCTTTTTCAAATCTGGCTTCTCTTTTTTCCTATCCTGGTCATCATCAAGGGAGAGGATATAGTTAACCATTGCCTTTAAGCTAGAATCTTGTTATGAATGGAAAAGATTATTTACAGATACTTTCATAACTGCAAGAAAAGAATTTACTTTTAAAAAATCAATGACAACTTACTGCGAATACACCACGAACGACCCATCCAT
>JBCCUY010000527.1:0-1969 GCA_039196145.1 Bacteroidota bacterium | reverse complement strand
TGATAATTTCGGTAACGGAATTGTCCGAGGTGGATATTAATGCTCCAAAAGATGCAGCAGCTTTGGTCAAGGAAACTTTGGCCAGGAAAGGGGATAACTATTTTGATGACCCAACATTGATGACCGCCTTTTACCGGGAGACCATTAAAAAGCGTAGAAGAAATGTTTCACTTTCTGAAGCCGTGGTAAATATTTACAAAACTCCATACAGTTCGGTGCGCAAGGATGCGGTGGAGTTGTACAAAGCCAGAAAGAGTACGGACTATAGCAAATTGGATACCATTGCCCTGAAACTTCAGGGAGGACCGTTCAACACTTTGTATGTGGATATCATGAAGTATCCAGATTATATCTTTGCAGATGGGTCCATCGCCGATTATAAATTCACTTTCAGTCGTTCTACCCGTATTAATGACCAACTGATTTATGTAATCAAGTTTAAGCAGTGGGAAAGTATAAAAGAACCCTTGTACACCGGAGAGCTTTTTATTGATGTAGAAAAAAAGACGCTTACCAGTGCCATTTATACATTGAACATCACAGATAAAAACAGGGCCGCCCGACTATTTGTCCGGAAAAAACCTGCAAAAGTAGATGTTTGGCCAACCGAAGTTGCCTATCGTGTTGATTATAGGGAAAAAGGCGGAAAATGGTACTATGGCTACAGCAATGTGTTGTTGGAATTTAAAGTCGATTGGGAAGACAAATTATTCAATTCAGTTTACAGCATGACTGCTGAAATGGCCGTGACGGATTGGGAAAGAAATTTGCAAGGAAATGTTCCGAAATCCAAAGAAAGACTTAAAAAGTCCATTATCCTTAGTGATGAGGCCGTCGGTTTCTCGGATCCCGATTTCTGGGGCGAATACAACATTATTGAACCAGAGAAGTCCATTGAATCGGCAATCAAGAAAATTCAGCGACAGTTACGAAGGGCGAAATCCAAAGGTGGTGCCGCCGCTCCTTGATAAAAAGTACATAGCCTTGCCCCGAACAGGCAATAGCAAAAAGTGAAAAATAGTCACCATATTTATGGTGGCTATTTTTGTTTAAGTAATATTCAAAATATCTTTTCATGATAAAAAGAAGGCAATTCATCAATCTGTCGGCATTGTTCTCCGTTTCTGCCGTGCTACCCAAAACGCGTATAGTAGTTAATAATGTGGCACAGCACACATCAAAAATACTTCCAAAGCGATTAAAAAAAGGAGATACTATTGGACTCATTGCCCCAGGTTATGCGGTTAAGCCCGAGGTTTTAAAAGAAATGAAAGACACCTTGGCGGACATGGGTTTTGTTCCATTCCACACGGACCGCATTCTCGGGAATCATGGTTACTTCAGCAATACGGATGAGGAAAGGGCCACTGACCTCAACGCTATGTTTGCAGACCCTAAAATCGACGCCATTCTTTGTGCTAGAGGTGGATATGGTTGTACCCGTATCATGCATATGATCAATTATGATACCATTAAATCCAATCCTAAGATTTTGGTTGGTTTCAGTGATATTACAGCCTTGCTGAACGGTATTTACAAAGAAACCGGACTAATCACGTTCCATGGTCCAGTGGGCAGTACCCTAAATGATACTTATAGCAAGGAACAACTTAGAAAAACACTTCAAAGACCAAGGCAATCCCAAACGATCGACAATGTGGTACTGGAAGACCTAAAGCTCTTGGAAAATCCAGAATATGAACGTTATACCATAACTTCTGGCAGTGCAACGGGAAAGCTGGTTGGTGGCAGTTTAACCTTGATCAATGCCCTTATTGGAACACCTCATGAGATTGATTTTACGGACGCCATTGTTTGCATAGAAGATGTGGAGGAAGCACCGTACAGAATGGACCGCATGCTGACACAGCTCATACAGGGTCCAACATTTAAAAAGGCAAGAGGGATTGTGTTTGGGGTTTGTGCAGGTTGTAATTCAAGTTCCAATCCTATTTCCTTTAACTTAAAG
>JBCCUY010000526.1:0-1972 GCA_039196145.1 Bacteroidota bacterium | reverse complement strand
TTTTTAAACGTTATATCCAAAGGAGGAAATATTTGGGGTATAGATCAAACCTTTATGGCTCAGTTCCGTTTGAACTTTGAACATCTGTCAAAAAATACAGAGAACCTGTTATTGAAAAAAATGACCAGTGAGCTAAAAGAAAAAGCGATAAAAGCGTATGAAAATTCGGTCAGTAACAAATCATTTGGGGACATGTTCATTTCCCAATATACCCCTAGGCTTCACGATAGTTTATTGGCCACAAAACCTAATTCCGAAGAGACCGAAATCCTAGCTCAATTCAAAAAGACCCAAGAAATTTATGGGTATTACTATTCAAAAGAATACTATAAGAACAACAATGTTCGTGGAGAGCTAATGAAGTCCAACTTTAACACCTATTATAAAGAGGCACTTAAAACCAATACCACCCCTAAGGTGGTTTTTAAGCTTGGCGCTACTCATGCCACCCGAGGATTGAGTATGATGCAGATTTATGATGTCTCCAACTATGTCTCCGAACTAGCAGCTTTTAATGATATGCGTTCCTTGCATTTTATGGTAGCAGGGCTAAATGGCACAGTCCAGCAAGGAAATCCATTTGCTGAAAATCCTGTGCGTGAGTTTGACAATACAAAGCAACTACCCGAAGAACTTCAAGAAGTTGTGAGAGACTTTGATAAAAAGTATATCATAGTGCACTTGGAACCCTTACGTGAAAAAGCTTATGGCAAGAATTTCTCTGAAAATCTCAAAAAACATATTTTCAATTTTGATATTCTTGTTCTGGTCAATAACGCGGAAGCCCTCATTCCTTTTGATTGAATTTGTACTACTAAATCACTTCTAGTCTAAACCCCTTCTTCTTTTGTTATAGCGATAGATGACATATGCAATTCCAACCAATACCAAAAAAGGAATAAACGCACCGATTACAACCCCAATTTCATAGGCTTTATCAGGGACTTCCTTTATTTTTTGTTCAATATCCGGTTGTTGAAATAGACAAATAAATGTTATCATTTTTGGAGGTTTAGATTTCTCACCTTCTGCGTATCGGCTCGAAAAGACCACAGAACCATTATCCGTTCATCAACTCCTCAATTTCATCTGCCTCGATGGGAATGTTCCGCATAAGGTTGAAGGGTTCACCTTTTTCTTGAATTACCACATCGTCTTCCAACCGGATTCCCATTCCCTCTTCAGGAATATAAATACCTGGTTCCACGGTAAAGACCATATTGGCTTTCATTGGGGTTTTGAGTTCCCCGTAATCATGGGTGTTCAATCCAATATGGTGACTGGTTCCATGCATGAAGTATTTCTTATACGCTGGCCAGTTTTTATCCTCATTCTGAACATCAGCTTTGTCCAATAAACTTAGCCCCAATAATTCTGAGGTCATGATTTTCCCCACTTCTTTATGATATTCCGCCCAGATAACCCCGGGCACCAACATTTTAGTAGCATCATTTCTCACTCGAAGTACGGCATTGTACACTTCTTTTTGTCTAGCGGTAAACTTCCCGTTTGCAGGAATGGTTCGGGTCATATCACTGGAATAATTGGCATACTCCGCTCCCACGTCCATCAAAATCAAATCACCGTCCTTGACTTGTTGGTTATTTTCAATATAATGCAACACATTAGCGTTGTTTCCACTCGCTATGATTGGAGTATAGGCAAATCCTTTAGAACGGTTTCGTATAAATTCATGTAAGTATTCCGCTTCCATTTCATATTCCCAAACCCCTGGTTTGGTAAAATCCAAAATTCTTCGGAACCCTTTTTCCGTTATATCACAAGCTTTTTGTAGCAATTCGATTTCTTCCGGTTCCTTTACCCCTCTAATCTGTTGTAAAATGGGATTGCTTTTAGCCCAAGCATGTGCGGGGTGGATAGGGGACTGTGGTATGTACTGTCAGGGGGTGGATAGGGGACTGTGGTATGTACTGTCAGGGGTGGATAGGGGACTGTGGTACCTACTGTCAGG
>JBCCUY010000525.1:0-1972 GCA_039196145.1 Bacteroidota bacterium | reverse complement strand
TCTCTTCTTCTTCTTCTTTTTGGCTTGGATTACATTCCAGGTTTTAAAGAGAGAGTAGGACATGAGTTCTTCCTCGAAACTATTGACCTCTATATCAAATATAACGAAAGTCTGTTCCTCGGAGATACGCTTACGATAGACATTTGCGTAGGTAATATAGAAAGCTGTAGTTTTGATCTGTTTGCCAATTTTAGAAAAGGCGATACCTTATGTGCTACAGGCATTCAGAAAGTAGCATGGTGTGAGTATAAAACAGATGAGAAATACGGCAAAGTGTTAAGGCCCGTAAAAATACCCGAAGATATCGCTACGCTTTTTAAGAGTAGTGCGTTGTTCTAAGGACACTATCCTAAAAAGTGTGTAAGTTAAAATTTTGGGGTTTTGCTTTTCTGTTTTAAAGCTGGACCCTTTCTTCAAAAATAGTTAAGAACTGATTGAGGATCATACCCCAGTTTCTAATGGGCATGGTCCATTTTTTAATGGCTTCCCTTGTTGCCAAATATACGGATTTGATCACGGCCTGATCTGTTGGGAAGGATAATTTATTTTTGGTGTACTTTCTGATCTTTCCATTTAGATTCTCCACAAGATTAGTGGTGTAAATGATTTTGCGGATCTCCAAAGGGAACTCAAAGAACACGGTGAGTTCTTCCCAGTTGGTTCTCCAGTTTTTAATGGCGTAGGAATATTTAGCTTCCCAGGCATTGGCAAAATCCTCCAGTGCAGTTTCTGCGGCCTGTTTTGTAGGAGCGTTATACATCTGCTTCATATCTTTTGTAAAAGCCTTTTTATCTTTCCGGACCACATACCTGGAAGCATTACGGATTTGACGTACTACACAGATCTGGGTTTTGGATAAGGGGAAAACATTGGTAATGGTCTGGGTAAAACCATTGAGATTGTCGGTGGCAGTGATAAGAATATCGAGATCTTTGCACCTACTTTGCAAAAAAGCTCGAACTAGTTATTTTTATGGTATGGGATATAAAACAAGTTCACCGTATGCTTCCTTTTCCGATGTCTATATAGCACGTCGAACGCGGAAGCAGCAATTTTTCAAAGATATTAACACCCTTTTAGATAATATCTACACCAAAGGCCGTCGCCAAAAGGGTCAGAAGGCCTGTCGGGGTATCTTATTGTTCAAAATGTTATTGATCGGGATTTGGTACGATCTCTCCGACAAAGCCACCGAGGATATGGTCAATGACAGTTTATCGGCCATGGATTTTTGTGGATTGAAACTTGAGGATGAGGTTCCAGATCACAGCACTTTGAGCCGTTTTCGCAGTGAACTTAGTGAGAAGAAATCCTTTGACCCTATGCTTAGAAAGATCAATGCACAACTAATGATCAGGCCCTAAAGGAGGAAAAGATCAAAAACAGCATACAGGATAAACCCTACAGAAACCGACCATTGACCAGTAAACACAAGTTTAAAAACACATTAATATCCAAACAGCGTTACAAGGTGGAGAGAACCTTTGGCAGTATGAAGCGATGGTTCAACACAGGAGTATGTCGATATGTTGGCATGGAGAAAACACACTCCCAACATGTCTTGGACGCTATAGCTCATAATCTAAAGCGAAGTCCGGGGTTGGTATGGGTCAAGTGTGCTCAATAGCGAAAAAACAGAGAAAAACACCTTGATCAACAATAAAAATTAGGTGAAATAGAATAGAAATACCTAAAAAAGGGCTATTCAACTGAGAAAAAATTCAAAAGTTGAAAAACCATAACAAGTTAGATCATTATACAAAGGTCTCGGAACATCGGTGTTAATACGGGAATATCAGTGCTAAAATCTTCTAACATACATAAGGCGTACCCGACAACTTTGGCCTAATATATTGCAATGATATGAGGGCAGCGGTTATTCATTCTTTTAAGGAGCTCAAACGAGTAGCGGACTGTAACAAAACCTTCTTTTTCCTTCTCCGATTCAGATAACATTAACGGTAAATTTTGT
>JBCCUY010000524.1:0-1978 GCA_039196145.1 Bacteroidota bacterium | reverse complement strand
GGCAAATTGTTTTTCCCCATTGGACGATAACTCAGATTCTATCTTATAATTAAATGTGTACACCAGGCCTTTATCCAATACCTGAATAAGTTTTACCTTGATGTCTTTACCCAATTCTTCACGAATTTGATAAGGAGCCATACTATAAATGCCGTTGCCATGGGTTATTCCCGTATGGACCATGGGGGGTAATGTAACCTTTCTCCCTAAATTCGTGCAGTCTATCTTGGGAAGCCAATTGGACAAAATCAGAAATAATTTCATCAGAATGCGCCCTTAGGGTTGGATTAAGTTCCGCCAGATTAATCTCTTTAGGCTCGTTGGCACAAGAAAGGAAAAGGAAAATTGTAAGCAGACCTAAAAGTCCTCTCATTTTTCTATTTATTATTTTCACCTGGGTGATACGAACTAACCGCCCTTGCCAAAATGTCCTCTTTGTAAAAGGCTGCATCTTTCCATTTCACATCGGCATACATCTGAATTTGATCATCAAAATATGGTGAGCTTGGGTCGCCGCTCTGTCCGCCTGCAAGGATGGTCTTTGCCTTTACTTTTTCACCGAATTCAACCGCCGCCACAAAGCTATTACCTCGAGTCCCATACATTTTCTTGGTCCCATTATCATATCGCGCACCGTAAGCCGCCAATGCACCCCACCTTCCGCTGGCAAAACCGATGGGAATACTCGGTTGTGCATCATCAAAAGGCTGTCTTATAGCGCCGTTTAAACGTTGATAGCGATTGACCTCTCCCCATGGCATTTTCCAGGTGCCAAAATCATTTTTCAATTGCTCAATGGTCTCTTGGAACAAGCTCAATTTTTCAGTATTGGAAGAGTCATTACCCCAATACTGTACCAATTGCATCGCATACAATCCTTCAGGTCTTTTCGCTTTTTGATAGCATCTAGTTCCGTAATAGTGGGCCAAGGTCATGGCCTCCGAGGTTTTGGAAGTTCGAAAATCCCAATTTCGCAATAACTCGATCGGTTCGCTCAACCCAGGTCTTGGTTCGGTATCATAAGCTTTTACCAAACCCGGAATAAGAGCCTCAAAGGCCGGTAGATAGGTGTCATGGGCCAATTCAATTAAACTGTCAAGGGTATACCCGTTTTTGTCTTTCAAAAGTTCAATGGCGTGGACGCCTCTAAAATTTTCTTGGTCTCGTGACATGTATCTGGGGTAGTCTTCCCTTTTTGGGCTGTTCCCCAAAGCTGCGGTATATGGGGTGGAGTTGCAGTTTTGAATCCATCCGTTTTCAGGATTCAATACCAAAATGTTCTCCTCTACAGTGTGGAGCCCTTGCCAGTCGGTTTTAGGGTTACTTCCATCCACGGGTTTGGTATAGTCAAATATAGTATCCCGTTTTGGAATGAAGTTGCCATGAAAATAGGCAATGTTTCCTTCCGCATCCGCATAAACCGTATTGTTGCTGGAATTGGTCCGAATATCCATCATTTTTCGGAATCCGGCATAGCCATCTTGCTTGGTTCTGATGAAGGACTGTTCCAAAGCCTTGACCGGTTCCCACATCATGGCAGAGGCTGTCCATTGCCCATCCACCGCATGCGTAATTGGGCCGTGGTGCGTATGGTACATGGGAAACTTTTTTTCTTTTAGCTCTTCACCTTCCCTATACTTTAAGACAACTTCAGACTTTTGGACAGGCCGAAGCTCCTCTCCATATTGATAGAAAATTCCATCGTCTTCAATCATTACAACCTTTTCTTTATACTCATCCATCACATCCGTGTAGGTTGACGTATGCATCCATCCGGTTTTTTCATTAAATCCCTGATATACAAAAAACTGCCCCCAGGTCACCGCACCGTAGGCATTGAGTCCTTCCTCGCTCGCTACGTGCACCTCGCCCCTAAAATAAAAGGAAGTATGTGGGTTGATCAGAAGCATAGCATTTCCTGATTGGGTCAAATCCCCCGAAATGGCTATTCCGTTGGAACCTTGGGGTTCCACCATTT
>JBCCUY010000523.1:0-1981 GCA_039196145.1 Bacteroidota bacterium | reverse complement strand
TTTTCTCATCGTCCTCAAATTTTGGTTACTCCCGAGAGCGAACCCTTTACCAACCTTAAATACCAATTGCAGTTACACGGCTTCTCCGTAGAGGATTTAGCTTCTGATCTTTCAAAACCAACAGAACTTATTCTGTTTTTCGACCAATTTGAAGAAGTTATTACCCAATGTCATACTCCGAAAGCGGAGGCGGAAAGAAGACAACTCTTTGATTTTTTAGACATCCTTACCAACAGCCAAAACAAATACTTAAAAATTTTAGTAATCTGTTCCTTCCGAAGTGACTTCCTATCTCAACTAGCCAACTACAATTACATTAAATCCCAACATTATGTATTTCCTGTAAGCAGTTTGGACTACAAGGTCCATGCGGCCAACTGGGAACGAAGCATGATGGAAATTATAACGAAGCCTGCTTTGAAAAACGGGGTTATTATCGAAAAAGAACAGGTCCGTCAGTTGTTAAACCAGATTAAAGAAGTAGAAGGAGTACTGCCTATTTTGCAATTTACCCTGAGACAGCTCTGGAGCAATGAAACCATTAAAGACCGATACATAAGTGCTACGGAATACATTCGGTTGTCCGAAGGAAAGGGTATTGCCGGTATTATTGAAACCCATGCAGAAAATGTGATAACTAGGATTACCAACAACGGAAAGGACAAAACAAAGGAAATGGTGTTAAAGAGCATCTTTGTAAATCTGGTAGAAGTCAATGAAAATTTCCAAGATGTAAAAAAAACAGTGGACAGGGATGAACTGTTTCGTACATTAAAGGGATATCCGAAAAATATCGTTTGGGAGGTTTTTGAAACCCTAGTCAGCGAAAAAAGTCGCCTTTTGCATGTAACCCGAAATAAGGATGGTAGCATTAAAGTAAATCTTATCCATGAAGAACTCATCCGCAAATGGAAACGTTTAAAAGAATGGATTAACGAACGCCGTGGAGCTCTGAGGTACAAAAAAAAGTTAACCCATGACATTGTAGCATACCATAGCGGTGAAGAACATCTGTACCGTGGAAAGAAATTAAAAATCGCTTGGTACTGGAAAACCAATAACCCTGACTTAAGCAATGACAAGATCAATGCTTTTTTATACCATGCCCAAAAGCGCAAAATTCACAGGAGGTACAAACGTGTGGGTGGGGTTTTGTTATTCTTTATTTTGCTGTTTGTCGTCAAACAAACTATGCTCCCCTACTATAATAAAAAAAATGTTCTTTCAGCAATAAAAAGATATGAACTTTTGGGAGCAAGCGACGGTATTGAATCGATGACCTCTTTAACCATAAATGAAGGAAATTACCTACTTCTAAGTAAAAACATCCAATTCTTTAAAAAACTAAAACACCTTTATATTGAAGACCTTAAAGAAAAAGGAAACCTGATTTTCCTACAGCAGATGGATTACACAGACGGAATCACTTCTTTATCGATCAAGAGGAACACATCCCTGAATGCTATAACAGGTATTGAAAAACTAAAAAACCTTGACTCCTTGACAATAGAATCAAATCACTATTTGCAAACTTTAGAGGGTATTGAAAAGTTAACCAACCTCAAATTCTTAGCAATTAAATACAATAATGGAATACCAAATTTAGAAGGTCTTAGAAACCTAAAAAATCTTGGTTCTTTAACAATAGAGTCGAATCGTAGTCTGTACACTTTAGAAGGCATCGAAAACCTACCCAATCTCAAATCTTTATCAATTGCATACAACCTCAACTTTGGTAGCTTAACAGGTATTGAGAAACTATCCAATCTAAAATCCTTACTAATCATATTTAACAATAGCTTGGTCAGTTTAAAAGGCATTGAAAAGTTGACGCAACTCAAGTCCTTAAAAATCGAAGGGCCTTACAACCCAAAAAGCATAGCATACATCAAAAAGCTAAACCAACTTGAATTATTATCAATTAGCGTTAACGACAAACTAACCAATTTAGAAAGTATTAAAAAACTGACACAACTCAACC
>JBCCUY010000522.1:0-1997 GCA_039196145.1 Bacteroidota bacterium | reverse complement strand
GTGGATAGAATTAATTTATAATTTTACGCCTTAATTTTTGAAGCAATTCATGATAGAGGTGGCACGCAAGTACGTTTTTGATTTTGATAGTACCCTGACCAGGGTGGAAGCCTTGGATGTTTTGGCAGAGATGACCCTACAGGGAAAATCAAATAAAGATGAGATTATCCAGGAAATCCAAAACATCACAAACCTGGGGATTGATGGAGATATCTCCTTTACGGAATCATTGGAACGACGAATAAAATTGTTGAATGCCAACAAATCAGATTTGGACGGCCTTGTAAAAGAGCTTCGTCAGAAAATATCCAAATCTATCGCCTCTAACAAGGAATTTTTTCAAGAATTTTCAGATGATATCTATGTAATTTCTTGCGGTTTCAAGGAGTTTATAGACCCAATCGTGCAGGAATATAATATCCCATCCGAACGTGTCTATGCCAATACCTTTACCTTTGATGGGGAAGGAAATATTACCGGTTTTGATGAGGCCAATGTACTGGCATCCCACAATGGAAAAATAGAATGCCTTAAGAATTTGGATTTGGAAGGAGAGGTTCAAGTAATCGGGGATGGATATAGCGATTACGTGATGCGTGAGGCGGGAATAGCCGATAAGTTTTTTGCTTATACGGAGAACGTCCATAGGGAAAAAGCAGCAAACAACGCGGACCATGTAACTCCAAACCTGGACGAGTTTCTTTTTGTAAACGACCTTCCCAGGAATATTTCGTACCCAAAAAACCGAATCAAGATTCTCTTATTGGAAAATGTGCATCCGGATGCCTTCGAAAATCTTTCTGAAGATGGTTTTTCCGTTGAACTGGTCAAGCATAGTCTGCCAGAGGAAGAACTTATAGAGCGTATTAAAGGTGTTCATGTTTTGGGCATACGTTCCAAGACGCAGGTTACCCAAAAGGTGTTGGACGCAGCCAATAAACTTATGGTCATTGGCGCCTTTTGTATAGGAACTACGCAGATTGACTTGGACTACAGTAAGAAGAAAGGTGTTATCGTGTTTAATGCTCCCTATAGCAATACCCGATCCGTGGTGGAGCTGGCCATTGGACAGATTGTGATGCTTAAACGGAATATTTTTACACGAAGTATGGAAATCCACCAAGGGCAATGGAACAAAACTGCCGCCAATTCTAGAGAGGTTAGGGGAAAAAATCTTGGTATTGTAGGTTATGGCAATATCGGGAAGCAATTGTCCGTTTTGGCCGAGGCCTTGGGTATGCGGGTCTATTATTATGATGTATCCGATAAATTGGCCCTGGGGAACGCCATTAAGTGCAATAGTCTGGAAGACCTTCTTTCGGTTTCCGATGTGGTGACCCTGCATGTTGATGACAACAAGGCCAACAAGGATTTTATTGGCGAACGGGAAATTAATCAAATGCGGGATGGCGCTATTTTAATCAATCTTTCGAGAGGTTTTGTTGTGGATATTGATGCACTGGCTGAAGCTTTAAAGAGCGGTAAGTTGGGCGGCGCTGCAGTTGATGTATATCCGTCCGAACCACGAAGCAATGGAAGTTTTGAGACGGCACTTCAAGGTTTGCCCAATGTAATTCTGACACCACATATCGGCGGTAGTACGGAAGAGGCGCAAAGAGACATCGCCGACTTTGTCCCCAACAAGATTATGGATTACATAAACTCTGGGAATACCGTTGACGCGGTTAATTTCCCTAACATAAGACTTCCTAAACAAAATAGGGCGCACCGTTTTCTCCATATCCATAACAACGTTCCCGGTATTATGGCGAAAATCAATGAAGTTTTGGCCAAATATGAAATGAACATCACAGGTCAATATCTGTCTACAGATGATAAAGTGGGTTATGTAATTACCGATCTGGATAAGGAATACAACAAGGAAGTGGTGAAGGCGCTAAAGAACGTGGAAAATACCATCAAGTTCAGGGTACTGTATTAAATATTGAAGGATTTCTTCCATTTCCGTCTTTCACATTCTGAAAAGCCTGTTTCAC
>JBCCUY010000521.1:0-1998 GCA_039196145.1 Bacteroidota bacterium | reverse complement strand
TGAATAAATGTATCATAAGCCTTGGGCTTATGCTGTTATGCTGTACATTCGGTTTTGCACAAAACACTTTGCAAATAAAAATTTTATCAGACCAAGAAAAAGAACCCTTATTGGGAGCCACGATATATATAGAATCCCTGGATACAGGAGCGATTACCAATTTTGACGGAATTGCACGGCTAGAGAACATCCCCAATGGGGTATATAATGTGCAGATTTCCTATTTGGGTTTCGAAACCCTGGTATCCTCAATTACAGTTCCGGTGAACGACGAGCTATTGTTCCATTTAAAGGAAAGTACAAATGCACTGAACGAAGTAGTCCTACAGTCAACAAGAAGTACCCGAACCATCAAAAAAATACCAACCCGAATAGAGTTCATTGGAGTGGAGGAGTTGGGCGAAAAGGCTATTATGAACCCAACGAACATTTCAATGGTGCTAAGAGAAAGCACCGGTATTCAAATGCAACAGACCTCATTGAGCAGTGCCAATACCAATATCAGAATTCAGGGCTTGGATGGTCGTTATACACAGTTATTGCGGGATGGCTTCCCTCTCTATGGGGGATTTTCCAGTGGTTTGAGCATTCTACAGATTCCACCATTGGATCTAAGGCAGTTTGAGATTGTCAAAGGAAGCTCATCAACCCTCTATGGAGGCGGGGCCATAGCAGGCCTTGTCAATATGATATCAAAAATACCCAGTGCAGACCCACAATTGGATATAATGCTTACACAAACCCATGCTCTCGGCAGCACTGCCAACATTTTCTACGGAGAGCGAAAGGATAAATGGGGGTGGACACTCTATGGTTCGGCGCATTATCAAAAAGCGTATGACCCCGACGATGATGAGTTCAGTAATTTGCCGCAGACCAGATCTATCAGTTTCAACCCGAAGTTATTTTATTATCCTTCAGAAAAAACGACCATGTGGTTTGGGATTACCGGAACCTTTGATGATAGAAAGGGCGGTGATATTACCAAAATTGAACAGGGTGGAAATGGAATCCACCAATATTCCGAAGAGAATCTATCCAAACGATTGAGTACCCAAGCTGTCTATGAATCCCAATTGGATTCACTCCAATCGATTTCCATAAAAAACAGTATGGCCTTTTTTGACAGGAGTTTGGAAATACCCGATCTATCCTTTAAAGGAAAACAGTGGAACACCTTTACCGAATTTACCTATCAAAGACAAGGAATGAAGGTAGATTGGGTCTTAGGTGCGAATCTATACACTTCATCATTTGACGAGCGTGAAAGTGCATTGGAACGGGATCAAAAAGATCTAACGATGGGATTGTTCGCAAACAACATTTATGACCTGTCCAAGCAATGGATTTTGGAAACGGGACTACGTACCGATTATGCTCCGGACTGGGGTTTCTTTGCATTACCTCGGGTTTCTTTACTGTTCAAGTCCAATAGCAGCTTTTCAAGCAGGTTTGGTGGTGGAATGGGATATAAAATTCCCGATATATTCACCGAGGAAGCGGAATTTATCAACTATAGTAATGTACAACCCATAGATAAAGATGTGCTTGATGCTGAACGTTCATATGGTCTTAATTTGGATTTCAATTACCAGACAAGATTGTTTGACAACCTAAGTTTCTCAATAAACCAATTGTTCTACAGGACTACGATCAGGGATGGACTGCTGTTGAACCCTGCAGGAAATGAATTCTCTCAATTTGAAAACGCATCGGGTAAAATTCTTAGTAAAGGTGCGGAAACCAACGTTAAGTTCACATACAAAGATTTCAGATGGTTCCTCAACTACGCATTGATTGACACAAGGTTGAATTATCTACCGGGTAATCCGCAAAAGCCATTGACTGCAAAACATAATGCAGGAAGTGTCCTAATGTATGAATCTGAAAAGTGGCGTATTGGATATGAGACCTATTATACGGGAAAACAAATTCTTTCCAATGGAACGGAGACGACCGATTTTGTTACCATGGGCCTGCTGACTATGCGTAACTTTC
>JBCCUY010000520.1:0-2000 GCA_039196145.1 Bacteroidota bacterium | reverse complement strand
GCTATGAAGAAAAAATTACCCATATTGTTACTAATGTTAATGAGCATGGGCCTAGTTGCCCAGGAACGCTATCAGTTGAAGGTGGAACATTTCTCCGAAAGTAGGGGAGATTCTGAACTGGATACACTTTTGGAGATACCGTATACTAATATGGTGGTCATGGAAAACTCGTTAAATTCCTCATCCGGATTCGGATTGCAGATGAACTTCCACGGGCAGGTGGTTTATGTGGATCATATGGAAACTATGGCAGATGGAAGTGTCCAGGTCATCCTAAGAAGGGAGGACGGCAGGAACTTCTATGGATATAAACCCACCATAAAGGCGGTTTTGGTTCGATAGGTCCCCTAAAACGATATTAACCTTTAAACATACCCAAAATGAAACAGATTTATGTATTTCTTACAGCTGCCCTGATGGCATGCACCATGCATGCGCAGGAAGACTACACGGACTTGGTGCAAGTTGGTGACAACATCACGATTGGCGAACCTGCTGGTTCTTCCTACCAGCATATTGATGTCCCGCGAAAGAATTTTATTATCAAACGGGGCGGAATAGCGAACATTTCGAGTTTAAACAATCTTACCGTGACCGTGACGGACATCAACTACGGGGAAAACCCGAAGATTACCTTTAAGAGGTCCAACAATCAAAAGTTCTTTAGGGTTTACAAAACCATGACGGCATCGCTCAATGGAGCCATTGCTTCCGGAGAGCTACGATTGCCAAAAACAGAAGGCAAGGGCTCCATCGTTAGGTAAAACCCAAAGTACTGAGCATGATACAAAAGTGGCTGCACAAGTGGTCAAAGACAGCAACAAAAGGGGAGCATATTCCCAAAACAGATTCTTACCTGTTGATTGAGGGATTGTTCTCCCCTTCTGAGGCTGCCGATGTACTTTTATCGTTGCTTAATGACAAAATCAAATTTCATTCGGTGCAACTACTCAATCTTCAACACCCAGATTGTCAGGATTCCTTGAACTCCAAAAACAGGATTGTTCAATTAAAAAAAGCAAAGGAGGAAATAACCACATTGATCGTACAGGCCAAAAATGAAGGTCAAATATTGCAGATTCACAGCACCATAGAAATTTCCAAATTAGCTCCTAGTACTTCTCAAACCAGTCAAAGTCCCGCTGGATAATCTGTTCTTTTTCCCGCTCAACATATTTCAAAAATGCGGTTGCGACCGGAGACAGTTTTTTCGATGCCAGCCATACCAAGTTCCATGTGGTCTGTATGGGTAGACTTCGCTTTGGAAATATCTCCAAACTGCCGTTCTTTAGCTCATTTTTGATTCCAATCAAGGGCATAATGGAACAACCTAAACCAGCTATTACAGCTTGTTTTACAGCCTCGTTGGAGGTAAGTTCTATCCGCTTTCCTACTTGTATTTCTGCATTGTTCAAGTAGGTCTCCATGGCCGCCCTGGTTGCCGAGCCTGGCTCCCTGAAAATCAATGGAGTGTCCTTTACGAACATTTTCTTGGAGAGCAAGATTTTCTTATAATGATTTGGATTGGCAACCAAATACAGTACGTTCTTCATCAGGCTGGCCTTCTTTAATTTCAGATGATCTGGTAAAACAGATACCAGTGCAAAATCCACTTGGTTCTCTTCCAAGCTTTGCACTACCCTGGATTTGTTGGTCACATCCATGACCAAATCCACCCCCGTGTTAGCCTTCATAAAACCTGAAAGGAAATAGGGCATGACATACTTTCCTGTTGACACAACTGAAACCTTCAACCTTCCGGCAAGCTTACCCCCAAAGGATTGCATTCGGTAATTGATACCATCAACCTCAGATAGGATACGTTCCGCAGAAAGGGCTATCTCCCTACCAAAATCCGTTATAAACAACTTTCTGCCCACCACCTCGGTTAGTGGAATTGGGAACTGATCTTGAAAATTTTTCAACTGAATTGACACCGCTGGCTGAGTCAGGTATAGCGCTTCCGATGCTTTTGTAATGCTTTGTTTTTCAACAATTTG
>JBCCUY010000519.1:0-2000 GCA_039196145.1 Bacteroidota bacterium | reverse complement strand
GCCAATATTGCATTGGCAGAACCCATATTGCGAAGTTCCCATATAGTGAGTATGGATCTGCGGGCCATACGCGCCAGTGAAATGGGACTATATAAAAACTTTTCGCCCAACGGTTTTACCGGCAGGGAGATATGTGCCATTGCCCGTTACGCTGGTATGAGTGACAAAGTTTCACTCTTTGGAATCTACGAAGGTGAAAACTCCGCGCAGGCATTTCAAATGATTGCCCAGATTATCTGGTATTTTATTGAGGGCATTAGTTTTAGGATTACGGAATTTCCAAGTTCCAAGAGTGAGGACTTTACCAAGTTTACGGTACCAACGGATACCGAGGAACTTATCTTCTATAAAAGTCATGTTACCGAGCGTTGGTGGGTAGAGGTTCCATCAATTTTGCCGGAACATACTAAAACAAATTCAGTGGCGTTATTACCTTGCACCGAGGAGGACTATTTGGATGCTTGCAACCAGAACATCCCCGAAAGGTGGTTCAAGGCCTACAGAAAGGGCTTTAACTGAACAAATTAAATTTTGAGCATTAACTGTTTTTACACAATAATTTATTCAAAAATCAGTTTTGATGAATAATGAATTTGTGTAGCACAGTTTATAATCTTAAATCGAAAATTTAACCTAAAGTATGAGAAAGCTATTCTTTTCATCTATAGCACTTGTTTTTTTACTCGCCAGTTGCGGTTCAAATTCAAAGTCAAAAGGTGAACTAGTTGGAGCCAAAGGAAAAAAATGGTATCCAGAGAAACCCTACGGAATGGAACTGATTCCCCGCGGCTCCTTCGTAATGGGTAAAGCTGAAGAGGATCAGGCAAAAGTGTTGAACGCTCCTACAAGAACAGTGACCGTACGTTCCTTTTATATGGATGATACGGAAATCACCAATAGTGAGTACCGACAGTTTGTGGAGTGGGTAAAGGATTCCATTACAAGAACCAAGTTGGCCATTTTGGCCGATGAATTGGGTATTGGCCCGGAAGATGAGGGAATTGGGGAGTATGCCTTTAAGGATACCGATACAACCAGAATTTCCGTTTACGAAAAATACATGTTGGACAACTACGCCGGTCTCGGAGAGACAGGTTATGAAGGTAGGGCACTGAACACCGACGCAGATTTGGTATGGGATACCTCTGAGTATCCGGATGAGTACTACGCTGAGGTGATGGATTCATTATATCTTCCAGAAGAGGAAAGCTATAATGGATTGAGAACTTTGGATGTTACCCAGTTTAAGTATAAGTATAACTGGATGGACATTGAAGCCGCAGCCCGCGCCAAGTCTGGCAGAAGAAAAGATTTTATCAAGCAGGAGGAATTGGAAATCTATCCAGATACGACCGTTTGGATCAAAGATTTCGAGTACTCCTACAATGAACCAATGCACAATGATTATTTTTGGCACGATGCTTACAGTGATTACCCGGTAGTTGGTGTAAACTGGCAGCAGGCCAAGGCATTTTGCTCTTGGAGGACCAAATTCAAGAATGACGACCAAAAATCACGAGGAAAACAATTTGTGAACCAGTTTAGACTCCCTACAGAGGCAGAATGGGAATATGCTGCCCGTGGTGGAATTGAGGGAGGAACCTATCCTTGGGGTGGTCCTTATGTAATTAGTGATACCGGTTGTTTTATGGCCAACTTTAAGCCACAACGTGGAGATTACGCAGCTGATGCGGCCCTTTATACGGTGGAGGCAAAATCGTACGAGCCAAACGAATACAACCTTTACAACATGGCCGGAAATGTAGCGGAGTGGACCAGTTCCAGCTTTGATCAAGGGGCCTATGAGTACTTGTCCACTATGAACCCAAACATTGGTTCCGGACAGAATAAAAGAAAAGTGATTCGTGGAGGATCTTGGAAAGATGTTGCTTATTTCTTGCAGGTAAGTACACGTGATTATGAATACCAAGATTCCGCCAGAAGTTATATCGGATTCAGAACCGTCCAAGATTATATGGGTGAGGAAGATTCCACAAACG
>JBCCUY010000518.1:0-2002 GCA_039196145.1 Bacteroidota bacterium | reverse complement strand
ATATTGGTGATAGGGGAATAAAAAACCCAGAAGCAGCAAAAGAGTATATAAAAAACATAACACTACCCCAATTGGAAAGATTGGGTTATTCCAATTTCACTGTTATAAGGAGTGTAGATCAAGTAAAAATAGGTACATGCGGCCTGTACGATAGAAATACTATGGAGGGTATTGATCTAGGATATGCATTTTTACCAAAATATGAAAAACAGGGCTATGCTTTTGAGGCATGTAATACCTTGGTCAACGTGGCATATGAGGAATTTGGCCTGGAAACGCTCAATGCCATTACCTTAAGCGATAATACAACTTCAATACAATTGTTGGACAAACTTGGCTTTTCTTACCAAAAAATTGTCCGATTTGAGGAAAACGATGTGGAACTTTATATAAAGGAGTTGGTGTAGTTGAACAGTATAATTAGGTCTCCCATATGTTTTGCAACATGCTTGAAATCGATGTTAAAGTGACGGAGAACCCTAAAGAACAGCATCAGTGACTATATTAACTTAAAAAGTTATGGGCATTGATATACGAGCAAGCTCACAGAACTTTTACGAAAAGGCTAATGGTATTTGTGAGAATTCCAGTAAAGGTTAATTTGTTTTGAAAAAGTACCGGCTAATAGTCTATTTTAAGCAAATAAGGGTGCAAACGGGTTTAGGGTTTTGTTCATCTTCATTTCAAAGTCAGGACCCACTTTAACCGGAGTCTTAATGGACATCTTCCCTATAGTTATCACCAAAGTCCTTCTTCCTTAATTCTTTAATAACACCCGTTAAATGAAAAAACTGAATCCACTTGTCTTTATGTATTTTTTATGTTCTCTGGGATATGCCCAAACCTGGGAAAGCTTAAGTCTTGAAAGTGTTTTGTTAAAACAGCAATCGTTTATCGATTCCATCCCCGCGACGCGCCCGAGTACCATACCACTATCAGGAGTTGAATGGTCTAAATTGGGATTTGAGGAAATTGAACCATTCGATTCTGCCTTTCAGTATTCCATTTACGGTTGTTTACTGAAGGATGATCTTCGATTGGTATTGGTGGAACGCACCTTTGCAGAAGAAAACATCCATTGGGCTTGCCTTATGACTGAAAATTTAAAACTGCTGGACCATATCCTGATTGCCTATGACAACATGGAAGGGTTTTTAAGGATTACTTCCAAGGTGAGCGGGGACAGGGTTGTACGCACGGTTATCAATGAATATGAAAACCCGCAAACCACCATTAAAATGTATACAATCAACAGTAACAGATTTAATCCGAATTAAACGTTTTTCACCAAGTAACCTGGCCATACGAATTTCAGTGTTTAAGAAAACAAAGGATACCTAATACCTCTAGAAGCAAATAATAGGTACCCTTCAGTTTGTAAACGGTTCCTCTATTCCCAATCAAAAAAAATCTCTCGTCCAAACCATCTTTAGTGGAGCTACTTAACAAGCTTTACGGCATAACGCGTTTTTTTCTGGGTTGAAATTGGCCTTTGTTTGATGCAGTATAGGGTTTCTTGAATGGTAAACCAACAAAAACATACTATCCCAACCGAAAAAACGATATCGCCAATCATTCTCAACCATTTAAGCGTTTGAATTGTTGGAGAGTACAGCAATTCGCTATCTCTGGCAAAAGAATATCCCTGGGTGATTGAAGTATAGGCCTGTACAATACCTATTGGCAATAGACTTAGGACCACCATTAGCAGCAAACCAAGGTTTAAACCCCAAAAGGACACTTTGACCAACTTTGAATCCCACATACGCTTGGAATAAATTCGTAGGCAGATTAAAATAAATCCCATCCCCAACATACCATACACCCCAAACAAGGCTGTATGGGAATGTACCGCCGTGGTATTGAGTCCCTGAATGTAATATAATGCAACGGGAGGGTTAATTAAAAAACCAAACACCCCGGCACCCAACATGTTCCAGAAGGCTACAGAGATAAAGAACATTATGGGCCACTTATAACGTTGAATCCAAGCGTGTTTTTT
>JBCCUY010000517.1:0-2002 GCA_039196145.1 Bacteroidota bacterium | reverse complement strand
GTTCGTTTGACGTATGCCTGATTGTATACTTTGCCCTAGGTTTAGCGCTTTCCCTATTCAGCCAACAGAGCATAACTTCCATTTCTTGCAAGGGTTTAGGTTGATTATTAGTCCGAACAATCATATCACCCCTTGCAACATCTATATCATCTTCCAATTCCATTGATACCGACATTGGAGCGAACGCTTCCCGGATTTGCCCATTGGGTCCTTCAATAGATTTTATAATGGAAGTAAACCCTGAGGGCAATACCGTAACTTGCTCTCCAACTCTAAAAATTCCACTGGAAATACGTCCGGCATATCCACGATAATCAATAAATTCATCTCGTTGGGGTCTTAGAACCGTTTGCACGGGAAACCTAGAATCAACTTTGTTGATATCACTGCTTATGTGCAACGTTTCAAGTGTATGCAACAAAGGGGCCCCCTTATACCAAGGTGTGTTGTCAGAACGATTGACCACGTTATCCCCCAATAAGGCACTAATGGGTATAAACCTAACATCTTTAACGAAGAGTTTAGTGGAAAAATCTTCAAACTGTTTCAGAACATTTTCATATGCATCCTCCTTAAAATCCACCAAATCCATTTTATTGATACAAACAATCAGATGCGGTATCTGAAGCAAGGAAGCAATGAATGCATGTCTCTTTGTTTGCTCAATTACTCCATGTCTAGCATCAACTAGTATGATGGCCGCATTGGCTGTTGAAGCCCCGGTAACCATATTCCTGGTGTACTGAATATGACCTGGTGTATCCGCAATAATAAACTTTCGTTTTGGTGTGGTGAAATATCGATAAGCAACATCTATTGTAATTCCTTGTTCCCGCTCATCGCGTAATCCATCCGTGAAAAGTGCCAAATCAACACCTGAATGTCCCTTTTGTTTACTAGTACTTTCAACGGCTTCCAGCTGATCTTCAAATATAGATTTTGAATCATATAAAAGTCTTCCTATCAACGTACTTTTCCCGTCATCTACACTTCCAGCCGTTGTAAATCGTAATAATTGGTTATTGCTAACACTCATTTTGCAAAAATTGTAATTTTAAAAATAACCTTGTTTTTTTCGATCTTCCATTGCGGTTTCCGATCTTTTATCGTCTGATCTGTTACCCCTTTCAGTTTGGCGCATGGCCGACACCTCTTCCACAACTTTTTCAAGGGTATCGGCGTCAGATTCGATGCCCCCGGTAATAGTAATGTCTCCCAGAGTTCTAAATCTGATATTTTTGGTTTCAATTTTTTCGTTCTCATCCATAACTAGGTATTGAGATTTAGGAATCCACGAATCATTTCTCCAGATTACCTCGCGTTTATGGGCCAAATACAAAGATGGTACCGCAATATTCTCGCGCAAAATATAATTCCAGACATCCATTTCTGTCCAATTGCTAATTGGAAAAGCCCTAAAATGTTCTCCTTCAAAACATTTCCCGTTGAAGAGGTTCCAAAGTTCTGGCCGTTGATTTTTAGGATCCCATTGTCCGAAATCGTCCCTGTGTGAAAAAAATCGCTCTTTTGCCCTTGCTTTTTCCTCATCCCTTCTTCCACCACCTATGGCACAATCAACCTTATTTGATTCAATAGCATCCAACAGAGTCGTTATTTGCAAAGCATTACGCGTGGCGTTCTTTCCCTTTTCTTCCGAAACCCTTCCTTGGTCTATGGACTCTTGTACCGAACCTACAATCAAGCGCGCGCCCAGTTCATTTATCAAATTATCCCTAAACTGTATGGTCTCAGGGAAATTATGTCCCGTATCCACATGCATAAGTGCAAATGGAATCTTACAAGGATAAAAAGCCTTTTTTGCCAAATGTGTAACAACTATTGAATCCTTTCCTCCAGAAAATAGAATAACAGGATTCTGAAATTGAGACCATACTTCACGGAGCACATATATTGCCTCAGATTCTAGCTCATCAATATAGTTTAAAGAGTAATTGTACTCGTTCATTGTTTTTGTCTTAAATTATTTTTGATTGCATTGTAG
>JBCCUY010000516.1:0-2021 GCA_039196145.1 Bacteroidota bacterium | reverse complement strand
TGTGGATGCAGCAAAATTAGACTATACACGTGATATTAATCTATTGGATGCAGGAAAAGGGTTGGCTTTTGGAGCACATTGGAGTATGACTACTGGGGATATTCGTTTCCTCATTTTCTATGCACGGTTTGATGCGGGAATTGGCTTTGATATTATGCTAAAAGATTATGGTGATGCCCATTGTAAGGGATCAAGTGAGCAAATTGGATTAAATGGTTGGTATGCCAACGGACAGGCGTATGCATACTTGCAAGGACAAATTGGATTAAAATTCAAGTTATTCGGGAAGAAAAAGAAAATAGTCATATTCGCAGGGGGTGGTGCCGTATTGATGCAGGCCAGACTTCCGAATCCGGTTTGGTTAAGAGGGTATCTTGCTGGGAAATATAATTTATTAGGAGGCCTTATTAAAGGAAGGTTTAGGTTCAAAGTTGAATTAGGAGACAAGTGTGAAATTGTTGGAGGTAGTGCTCTTGATGGAATTGTAGTGATTGGAGATATGACACCGAAAGAAGCAGCTAGTGATGTGGATGTTTTTGCAGCACCACAAGTGGCATTCAACTTACAAATAAACAAAGTGTTTGAATTGCCTGATGATACTGGCGACAGAAAGTACAAGATCCTTATGGATACGTTTGAAGTCACCAAGGATGGACAACCCATTGTAGGAGAATTAGAGTGGAATAACAGTAATGATATTGCAGTGTTTTATTCCCATGAGATCTTACCTCCAAAATCTAATATAAAGGCCTATGTTCAGCTACATTTTGAAGAATTTATAAATGGAAAATGGGAAACCATTATGGATGATGGAAAAATAGCAACAGAATCCAAAGAAATTAATTTCACAACTGGAACAGCACCAGAGACTATACCACTTAACAATATAGCATATATGTATCCCACGGTGGATCAAAAGAACTTTTTCATAAAAGAGTATGATAAAGGGTATGTCAATCTGAAAAGAGGACAATCTTATTTATTTGATGCGGTACCTACATGGGATAAAACGATCACCATAACTTCGAATGCAGGTGAAATCCTTACCAAGGGATACTCTTATAATCCAGCGGCCAGACAAATTGTATTTAGCTTGCCCAAAGAGATTGCTACAGAGACTGATTATGCAGTTTCAGTAAAACTGGTTCCCGACCAGATGGATACAGATAGTAATGTTACCGATACTTATGTATCCAAAGATGTGGGAGAAGGGGAGTCTGGTAATGAGGTTGAGGTAAGGTCAAGACAACTCGAAGATGTAATTATAAAAGGAGATGAACGAGAGTTGTTGACCTTTGAATTTGCAACAAGTACATATGAAACTTTTGATAAAAAGATGAATGCCATGAAGAATCGTAAAGATTTATATGAGCATGTCACTCATCCATATGGACTGACACTATTAACAGGTATCGATCCACTAGAGCCTTTTGATTTGGTAGAATTGGTGGGTAACAAGTACTCTGGAAATGCACCGCTTATCATTGCAAGAGCAATACCAGATAATTCCTACTATCAAAATCAAATTTATCCTTTGTTGTATGAAAATTATCCGATTGAAGGTGAAATATCAGTGTCAAGAGAAACCGACAGAGTAGGAATCCCTCCTGTAGAAGGTGTAGAACCTATGTCTTGGTATTTGACCTATTTAGAAAACGATTACACAGGCGAAATAAGCGATTATAATCCCTACAGATATAATCTTACACATTATTATCACCAAGATTATGAGGATTTGCGATATCAATTAGTAAGCTCAGATTTACCTTGGGAGTCGATGACCAGATATAAAAAACTGATAATAGATCCTTTCCCTTTGATGAAGAAAGGAAAGTATAAAACCAAACTTCAGTATGTACTACCAGGTCAGGTTAAGAATGGAGGAGATAAAACTATAAAATTCACAAACCCTTTATATGACTAATACATTGAAAAACATATTAGGAACTATGTTAGTGTTGCTCTCTGTTTTTGGGTTTGCCCAAGAACCTATAGGAGATGAAGAACCTGCTGTACAGGTC
>JBCCUY010000515.1:0-2029 GCA_039196145.1 Bacteroidota bacterium | reverse complement strand
GAATTTTCAATTATTTCATTTAGAACCGTTAATCTTAGAGAAGGCCTTTTGGTACCTTAGTTGTCCTTATCTTTTCCGATGGCCAAATCCTTACGAGTTCCAAAGAATCATCAATAATATATGAGACCAAAATAGGCTTTTCTACCCAATTTAATACTCCCTTTTTTCGAGGAGGTAAATCTTGATTTAGACGGTCCACCGGAGTTTAAGGTGTGAGTTTCTCCAAGGCAAAACGAATTAATTCGTCAACCGTGTGAAAGGCTTTTTGGGAGAATTGTCCAGTAGCCCTGTTGGCTAGAATTGCATTTAAAGAAATTGCCCGATGTCCATGGAGTTTGGCCAGTCCATAGATTCCGGCAGTCTCCATTTCTAAGTTGGTGATCTGCTGGTTCCGATAGGAAAACGATGCTAATTTTTCATTGAAATCAGAAATGCGTGGTTTTAGCCGTATACTACGACCTTGAGGTCCATAAAACCCTGAATTGGTTGCTGTTAAGCCAAATCGTATACGATTATCGTTAAATTCACGCTTAAGATTGCTATCGCAATCAAAGGCATATGGTTTGATATTCTGAGCACTCCAGCCCAAGAAAGTGTCGAGCTCACTGGCAAGATCGTGATTATCTTGCTGTCCAGTGTCATAGAAATGTAAAAGCCCTTCAAAACCTACTGCTGAATCACTTAATAGAAAAGAATCAACTGGAATTTCAGCCTGTATTGCCCCAGATGTACCAATCCGTATAAAATCCAGGGATATTGTATTCTCCTTGATTGTTCGGGTTACAAAATCCACATTGGCCAGGGCATCCAATTCATTAAAAACAATGTCGATGTTGTCCGTTCCAATGCCTGTGGAGATGACAGTAAGTCTTTTTCCGTTGAGGGTTCCCGTATGGGTGAGGAATTCCCGTTTTCCCTTCCTGACCTCAATATGGTCAAAGTATTTGGAAACTTCCAGAACCCGATCCGGATCTCCAACGGTGATAATCGTCTGGGAAATGTCCTCAGGTAGAAGATTCAGATGGTAGATGCTGCCGTCAGGATTCAGAATTAACTCTGAGTGGCCCAATGCCATACTACAATTTTAGAATGCGGTCTGTGGATGAATTGTAAAGAAAGTTATACTTGAGCGATCCACCTAAATACAACTGATTATCTCGTATTTGCGAATAGTAGTTGGTTTGGTTGGATAATACTTCCTTTCCCTTTTTGGTCAAACGTATAGGATTAAAAGAACTAAAAAGTGGCTTTAAAGAACCAATAATGCGTTCATATTGGGTATCCCCAAAACCATAAAAGCCTTGATTGGACAACATTTTGGCCATTAGTTCCTTTTTCGACTTTGGCTTTTCTGCCAATGCAGTTTGTAAAATTTGATTTTCAAGCGCATTAAGCCCATTCTTAATGGTAGGGAACCTCTTTAAGTGCGCTCTGAGTGCTTCTGACAGGTATTCAAACTGAAAGTTGTTGTGAGCGATTAAATTCTCCAAACGGATTGGATTATCGCTGCAGTAAAGTTGCCAGACATAGTCCGCAAATTCAATATCATCCTGCGATAGAACTGTTCGGTTTTCATAGAGTTCCAGCAATCTTTCGTCGCTTAATTCGCTAAGGCCATATAATTTTCCGCTTTCGTCCTCCTTGCCGCTGCAGACCAAAGAAATTTCGGCGTGTCTCCGATGCATCTTTAGCCAGCTTAGAACCGCAAGCATATTGATTTGGCAAAATAGGTCGTATTCAAACCACAACACGATTTGATCTTGTTGTTTGTGGTTGCAAAGGGACCGGTATTCCTTTAGGGTCTTTTCCACAAACCAAGATTTGGTAACCTTGTAATTTTTATTCAAAAATTCAAAACGGGTTTTCCAAAAAGACTCACTACCTACTGAACACAAGGTTTTGCCCTCGCAGAGCATTTCCCTCCAAGTAATGATATCTCCCTTAAGATGTAGCGATTGAAGTTTTGACGTGAAAGAGTCCCCGTTGGTAATATGCAACAGTGATTTCATTTTCAACTTAGTTTTCGTCG
>JBCCUY010000514.1:0-2040 GCA_039196145.1 Bacteroidota bacterium | reverse complement strand
TTGGGGGTGAACCTAATCTACGGCGCCTTTTTCAAATATGATAAACCCAAAAAGCTGCTCAAATATCTCTATGATCATATCGATAGGGACACCATAGAAATTGATATGGTCAATTTTACCGGGCCACACTTTAAAGAGGTGGACAACCGTTTGATGAGTTTGCAGCTTATTAGAAATGATATGACCGATGCGGTGATGTTTGGACCTGATGGGAACAATCTACTCCCGGCGGCAGTGCTTTATAAGAAGAACATTTTGGCACTTAGGGGAAGTTTTAGACCCGTGACCAAGGTGAACATGGATATGTTCCAGAAATCCTATGATATTTTTATCCGGGAACAAACGGTGGAATACGAAAACACCATTGTGGTATTCGAGATAACCTTATCCAATTTAAAAGCCTCCGGTGAGATAGATGAACAAGATTTCATGGATAGGGCGGAATTGCTGTGTTCCTTGGGGCACACTGTACTGATTTCCAACTTTAAGGAGTACTACAAACTGGTAGAATATTTCAACAATTACACCAAATCCAAGATAGGATTGACCATGGGGGTAAATAATTTGGTCGACGTTTTTGACGAAAGATATTACCGTGATCTAAGTGGTGGTATTTTGGAAGCCTTTGGAAAATTGTTCTTTAAAGATTTGAAGGTCTACCTCTATCCCATGAAGGATTCGTCTACTGGGCAGATTATGACCAGCAACAACGTAAAGGTGCATCCAAGAATGAAGGAGCTGTACAAGTTCTTCAAATACAATGGCAAGGTGATGGATATTATCGATTATGACCCAGATATTATGAACATCTTCTCCCGAGAAGTGCTGAGACGCATCACAAGTGGCGAAGATGGCTGGGAAGAAATGTTGCCTGAAGGTATTGCTGAAATGATCAAAGAGAAAAAGCTTTTCACAAAAAAAGCCCTTCCCGCCAAGGAAGAGGCTTAATTGAATTGCGCATGAATTAGCTATTATTCCAAAATCTGGGCCGCATGCTCTTTGGCCTTTACCTTGTCGATTACCTTTTCAATGGTTCCATTCTCATCTATGACGAAGGTAACCCGGTGAATTCCGTCAAACTCACGTCCCATAAATTTTTTAGGTCCCCATACCCCGAAGGTTTCTATAACGGTATGGTCAGTGTCTGCTAATAAGGGATAAGGAAAGTCAAATTTATTTCTAAAATTGGTCTGCTTCCGCTCAGAATCCTCGCTGACACCCAGAATATGGTAGCCTTTTTCCTGTAGTTCGCTATAGTGGTCTCTTAGATTACATGCCTCAACGGTACAGGTAGGCGTGTTTGCCCTTGGATAGAAAAAGACCACTAGCTTTTTCCCACTATAGTCGCTGAGATTAATTGTGTTTCCATCTTGGTCTTTTGCTGAAAATTCAGGTACTTTATCCCCTACTTTTAATGTGTTCATATGAATCTGACTTTAAATCAATTGTTTAATTTATTCTCTTCAAAGTTAAACAAAAAATGACAAAACAAGAGAAAGTAGATTTTACTATTAAGACCTTGGATGAGTTGTACCCAACCATTCCAATTCCTTTAGATCATAAAGATCCGTATACCTTATTGATTGCGGTTTTGTTGTCGGCGCAAAGTACCGATGTTAGGGTAAACCAGATTACACCCATCCTCTTTGCCAAGGCGGATAACCCCTATGCTATGGTAAAACTTAGTGTGGAGGAAATTAGGGAAATCATAAGACCTGTGGGGCTTTCACCCATGAAATCTAAGGGTATTCATGGGCTATCGCAGATTTTGATCGAAAAGTATAATGGTGAGGTTCCCAGAAATATAGAATTGTTGGAAGAACTTCCGGCTGTAGGTCACAAGACGGCAAGTGTGGTGGTGTCCCAAGCTTTTGGAATTCCTGCTTTTCCAGTTGACACACATATCCATAGACTAATGTACCGTTGGGGGTTCAGCAACGGTAAAAATGTGGTCCAAACCGAACGCGATGCCACACGACTCTTTCCTGAGATAATTTGTAAATGTAACCTGTTCCAAATTTCCTCAGGAAAGAGTCGTTT
>JBCCUY010000513.1:0-2057 GCA_039196145.1 Bacteroidota bacterium | reverse complement strand
GAATTTACTGATCTTGGCATAATGTGTCATTTTTTTGTAGCAGGCGGTTCGTTTGTGAACACTTTTAGAGCCTGACTCCATGGTTATAAATTAATGTACCTGTGTTTGAACAATTATTTTAATCGTAATTGTTCCTTGATGCTGTTGACATCCGACTCATGCACCAAAGTGGAGTGGGTCAACTTAAGCTTACGCTTTTTAGACTTTTTGGTCAGGATATGACTCTTAAAAGCGTGCTTTCTTTTGATTTTACCGGAACCTGTAAGCTTAAATCGCTTTTTGGCACTGGATTTTGTTTTCATTTTAGGCATTTTCTCCTCTTTATAAATTATGACCAAAAAAAATATTGGTCTCCCGCTTTGTTATTTTTTGGTTTTGGGCGCAATGAACATGGTCATTCTTTTCCCTTCCAATTTTGGCATCTGTTCCACCTTGCCAAGTTCCTCTAACTCCTGCGCTAAACGCAACAACAGAATTTCACCCTGATCCTTATAAACAATGGACCTTCCTTTAAAAAAGACATATGCCTTTAGCTTGGCCCCATCTTTTAGGAATTTCTCCGCATGACGTTTTTTGAACTCATAATCATGGTCATCTGTCTGCGGACCAAATCGTATTTCCTTTACGATCACTTTAGTGGCTTTGGCCTTCATGGCCTTTTCCCTTTTCTTCTGTTCGTAAAGGAACTTTTTGTAATCTATGATCTTACAAACCGGAGGATTGGCCTTAGGGGAAATCTCCACCAAATCCAGTTCCAGTTCATTGGCCTTGGCCATTGCTTTGGCGATAGGGTATATCCCTACTTCCACATTGTCCCCAACGAGCCTTACCTCAGGGGCTGTAATCTTGTCATTGATATTATGAGGGTTCTTGTTTTCCCTCCTAGGTTGGGGTCTAAATCTTCTTCGTATTGCTATGACGTATACTTTTTAATTAAACTAAAATTTCTAGAACGACTTTAAGGTACTATTTATTTCAGTAGCTACCAAGTCAGAAAATTCATTGATGCTGATGCTTCCAAAATCCTCCCCGCCATGTCTTCTTACTGCAATGGTTTCCGAGGCTTCTTCTTGCTCACCAACGATGAGCATAAATGGGATTTTCTTCAGCTCGGCTTCACGTATTTTCTTCCCGACCGTTTCATTCCTATTATCAATGAGCGCGCGAATTTCGTGATTTTCCAACGAATTCAAAACTTTTTCCGCATATTTTTCATGTTTCTCACTGACTGGCAGTACGATAGCCTGCTCTGGAATAAGCCATAACGGGAAATTCCCTCCTGTATGTTCCAATAACAATGCCACAAATCTTTCCAAACTACCAAACGGAGCCCGATGAATCATTATTGGTCGATGCAGTTCATTATCACTTCCTTTATACGTAAGGTCAAAACGTTCAGGGAGGTTGTAGTCTACCTGAATAGTGCCCAATTGCCACTGTCGCCCTAGGGCGTCTTTGACCATAAAATCTAGTTTAGGGCCGTAAAAAGCGGCTTCACCACTCTCGATAACAAAATTGAGCCCTTTCTCCTCTGCAGCATTGATGATGGCCTTCTCAGCCCTTTCCCAATTGTCGGTATCCCCGATGTATTTTTCCGGTTTCTCCAGATCACGAACCGAAACCTGGGCCGTAAAATTTTCAAAACCTAATGAGCCTAGAACATAAAGCGAAAGATCTATAACATTTTTGAACTCCTCGTTCAACTGATCCGGCGTACAAAAAATATGGGCATCATCTTGGGTAAACCCCCTAACTCGTGTCAGGCCATGAAGCTCTCCACTCTGCTCATATCTATATACGGTACCAAATTCCGCATAACGCTTTGGGAGGTCTTTATAACTGAAAGGGCGACTATTGTATATCTCGCAATGGTGCGGGCAGTTCATGGGCTTCAAAAGAAACTCTTCCTCATCCTTTGGGGTGTGAATGGGTTGAAAGCTATCTTCTCCATATTTGGCATAGTGCCCAGATGTGACATAAAGCTCTTTTTGACCTATGTGGGGTGTGACCACCATCTCATACCCGGCCTTTTTCTGAGCTTTTTTCAAGAATTGTTC
>JBCCUY010000512.1:0-2057 GCA_039196145.1 Bacteroidota bacterium | reverse complement strand
TTATTTTATGCACCCCTCCAAATAGGGATGGGACTATAGATTCGGCGATTTTATACGCAGCCCAACTGTGCGGAGTTACACAAATCTTTAAAGTTGGAGGGATTCAGGCGATTGCCGGAATGACTTTCGGAACTGCATCCATTCCAAAGGTGTACAAAATATTTGGACCTGGGAACCAGTTCGTTACCGTGGCCAAACAACTGGCTACCAAACACGGAGTGGCCATAGATATGCCGGCAGGTCCAAGCGAACTTTTGATCGTTGCCGATGATTCCGCTAAAGCGAGTTTTGTTGCCTCCGACCTTTTAAGTCAGGCTGAACATGGTCCCGATAGTCAGGTTATTCTGGTCAGCACTTCCGAAACCCTATTGAATCAGGTTGCCGTTGAAGTACAATCACAATTAGAGGATTTACCACGGAAGGAGATAGCCGAAAAGGCCATTTCCAATAGCAAACTTATCCTAATGGAAGATGACCGACAGGCGCTGGACCTAATCAATTCCTATGGCCCAGAGCATTTTATAATTTGTTCGGAAAATGAGGGTTTTTATGTAGAGAACATACAAAACGCAGGGTCTGTCTTTGTTGGCAATTATACTCCAGAAAGCGCTGGAGACTATGCCTCGGGGACAAATCATACCCTGCCAACCAATGGCTATGCAAAACAGTACAGCGGGGTGCACCTTGATAGTTTTATGAAAAGTATGACTTTTCAAAAGATTTCGGAACGGGGTATTTTGGGTATTGGAAACGCCATAGAACTTATGGCAGAAGCAGAGGGACTTCAGGCGCACAAAAATGCGGTAACCCTGAGGTTAAAAAGTCTAAAATCCTAATGGAGCATTGATGGTAAGGAAAATAGACATAAATCAATTGGTTAGGGATAATGTAAGGAACCTTAAGCCATATTCCTCGGCTCGTGACGAGTATATTTCCGATGGCTCGCAAATGGTTTTTCTTGATGCCAATGAGAACCCTTTTGAAAATGGGGTAAACCGTTATCCGGACCCACAGCAGCGCAATCTAAAGGCATTGTTGGCGCAGCAGCGCAACATCTTACAAGGCAATATTTTGTTGGGGAACGGAAGTGATGAGGTATTGGATTTGATTTTTAGGGCGTTTTGTGAGCCTAATCAAGATAACGTCATCACCCTGCCTCCTACGTATGGAATGTATAAGGTGTTGGCCGATGTAAATGCCGTTGTGAACAGGGAGGTGCTTCTTACTACTGGATTCGAACCCAATGTGAAAGGCATTTTAGACGAAGTGGATGAAAATTCAAAGCTTCTTTTTATTTGCTCCCCAAACAATCCAACCGGTAATGCTTTTTCACAAGAAAAAATAAAATCACTTTTGGAAGGTTTTCAGGGATTGGTTGTTGTTGATGAGGCCTATATAGATTTTTCTGGTAAGGAAAGTTGGGTGTCGAACCTGAAAGATTACCCTAACCTAATTGTGACCCAAACCTTGTCAAAAGCCTATGGAATGGCAGGAATCCGCTTAGGAACCTGTTATGCCTCCGAAGAAATCATTGCTGTTCTTAACAAGATAAAACCTCCTTACAATGTTAATGAGCTAACTCAGAAGAAAGCCTATGGCCGGGTTGTGGATACTGCCACCGTTTCCCAAGAGGTTACGGCAATTTTGGAGGAAAGGAAGAGCATGGTCACACTTTTGGAAAAACTGGACTTTGTGGAGAAAGTCTATCCAACAGATGCTAATTTTATTTTAGCTCGGGTAGATGACGCTACAAAAAGATATGAACAGTTGCTGGAGGCCCGTGTGGTTGTTAGAAATAGAACCAATCAACCCCTGTGCAAGAACACCTTACGTTTTACGGTGGGTACACCAGCAGAGAATAAAATGCTTAAAGCGATATTAAACCAACTGTAATAATGGGAAAGAAAGTGCTTTTTATTGATAGGGATGGTACCATCATCAAAGAAACGGCCGATGAGCAGATAGATGCCTTTGATAAAATGATATTCTATCCCAAGGCGTTCACCTTTTTAGGAAAGATAGCGAAAGAATTGGATTTTGAATTGGTTATGATTACC
>JBCCUY010000511.1:0-2063 GCA_039196145.1 Bacteroidota bacterium | reverse complement strand
GGTCTGCGGTGGGATAGAATGGCAATGGTCCATACTTTGTCTTCATCATTTGCCAAAGTAAAGTATCGTGCCAAAGCCTTTACCTTTTCATTGGTTTTATTGGTACTGTCCAATGTTTTGATGAGTTCAGCGAATTGTTTCATGATACTTCCAAGTTTTCAGTTTCAGAAGTATTGATTTCATTCATTTCGCCTTCGTATTGTGTGCTTTCTGTTCGGGCGTCGTATCCTAATTCCCTTAGATAGCGCGAGAAAATATCAGTATAGCCATGTGTGCAGATAATTTTTTCTGCTCCAGTGGCCTTGATACTCTGTAAAAGCCCTTCCCAATCACAATGATCACTGAGCACGAAACCTTTATCAATAGCACGTCTTCTTCGTGCGCCTCTAAAGGCCATCCACCCGCTTGCCGTTGCAGTGACAAACGGAACCATTCTCCGAATCCAAGTGCTGCCATGAGCACTTGGTGGGGCGACTACCATACTTCCTAAAAGTTCCTCTTTTTTAGTTTCTCTGGTAATCAAATGGGTTTCTGGAAAATCAACCAAGGAACGCAGAACAGTTGTCATATTTTCTACAGCACCATGAGTGTATATTTTTCCTATAGAAGTGTCCAAATGTTTCAATAACCGTTGTGCTTTTCCTAAGCTATATCCAAAGAGAACTGATGTTTTTCCTTCAGCTTGATTTTGGGACCACCAGGTATTTATATCATGGAAAACCTCATTCTGTGGAAGCCATTTAAAGGCCGGCAAACCAAAAGTACATTCGGTAATGAAGGTATGGCATGATACATTTTCATAAGGGGTACATACACCATCATCCTCTATTTTATAGTCGCCGGTAAACACCCAAACTTCACCTTTGTGTTCCACTCGAATTTGTGAGGAGCCAATAATATGCCCTGCAGGATGTAGACTGAATGTAACGCCGTTGATAGTAAAGGTTTCTCCCCAATTCTTTCCAGAAACGGTAATTTCTCCTAAACGATGTTTGATTATGGGAACATTGCCATGGTGCGTAATATACTGTTTATGACCCCAGCGGCTATGGTCTGCGTGTCCATGGGAAATAACGGCTTTGTCTACGGGACGCCAAGGGTCCAAATACACTTTTGCAGCTTCGCAATAGATTCCTTTCTCGGTAAATTGAAGTAAAGGCGGTTTCATAGCTCATGAAAAATACGAATTTCTTTTGGTGATATGTTACTTAGTTTTCTACGGTAAAATTTATATTTGCCCAACAAATTTTAAGGTATGCCCATTTTAGATTTATACGAGCACGGAGAACAAAGAAAAAACTTAGCACATTTTGCAACTCTTGCTACGTTAGCCGCCGTTGATGGAGAAGTTAATGAGAAAGAAAAAGCAATTCTGGACAAGTTTGCTTTTAGCCTCAATATTTCCGAAGCTGAGTATAAAGAGGTTATGAAAAAGGATAACAGATATCCTATTGAAACTCCCCATAGTTCTGAAAAACGATTGATGCGATTATTCGACTTCTTTAGAGTAGTTTTTGCGGATCAGGTTGTAGAGGAGGAGCAAATGAACCTTATTGAAAAGTATGCCATTGGATTGGGATATTCCCCAGAAGGTGCTAAGACATTGATCAAAAAGTCTTACGATATTTTCCATGGTAAAATAGACTTTGAGGCGTTTCAATATCTTTTGGACCGTTAGGTTTGAGCGGCCATAAATTCCTCGGCTTTTTCCACCATTTTTTTACTGCCACAGAAAAACGGAACCCGTTGGTGTAGTTCTGTAGGTTGGATATCCATAATGGGTGTGAACCCATCACTTGCTTTTCCATTGGCCTGCTCTGCCAAGAATGCCATGGGATTGCACTCATAAAGGAGTCTCAACTTGCCATTCGAGGCTTTGCTACTTTTGGGATACATATAAATACCACCCTTAATCATATTTCTATGGAAGTCGGATACCAAGGAACCAATGTATCGTGATGTGTATGGACGATCACCTTCTTCCTTCTGGCAATACTTGATATAGTTTTTGACACCTTGCGGAAAGTGGATATAGTTCCCTTCATTCACCGAGTATATTTTCC
>JBCCUY010000510.1:0-2071 GCA_039196145.1 Bacteroidota bacterium | reverse complement strand
GTCTCCCCATTTACCCATGAAATATACCGGTCGTCTCTTTCAATACATCTTCCAAGTTTATGCGAGCCATATCCCCTTATTTTAGCAATTATCGAAGCGACTTGAGCAAGACTTTGTTCAAATTCTTTTGATAAACTTTGCCTAAAATTTAAAATGATCACTTCCAAAATCATACCGATACAGATGCTACTTTCAATTTTCTAGGGCTATATTCCTTTATCAATTCAGCAATTGCCGATATATGATCCGGTGTGGTCCCGCAACATCCACCTACAATGTTTACAAGTCCCTTTTCCACATATTCCTTGATCTGGGCTGCCATTTGTTCTGGGGACTCATCATACTCACCAAAAGCATTGGGTAAGCCGGCATTGGGATGGGCGGAAATAAAATGTTCCGATCTACCGGAAATAACCTCAAGATGTGGTACCAATTGACTGGCTCCCAGAGCACAGTTGAACCCAACGGATAAAATGGGGATGTGCGAAACGGATATCAAAAAGGCTTCCGCAGTCTGCCCGGATAATGTTCGTCCAGAAGCATCGGTAATGGTACCGCTGACCATTATGGGAACATCTATTTTCCTTTCTTCCTTAACCTCCTCTATCGCAAATAAGGCCGCTTTGGCATTTAGCGTATCAAAAATGGTTTCGACCAATAGAATGTCCGCTCCACCGTCCAACAACGCCTCTATTTGTTCTTTATAGGCAAGGCGAAGTTCGTCAAAGGAGATGGCGCGAAATCCAGGGTCGTTCACATCCGGGGACATGCTAGCCGTTTTATTGGTGGGACCAATACTGCCCGCAACGAACCTAGGTTTATGCGGTTCCAAGCGAGTAAACTCTTCTGCTACTTTTTTCGCTATTTTAGCCGATTCATAATTAAGTTCATAGACCAGTTCTTCCATATGGTAATCCGCCATGGCGATCGAGGTACCCGAAAATGTATTGGTTTCCACGATATCGGCCCCAGCCGCAAAGTATTTTCCATGAACCTCGGCGATAGCATCCGGTTGTGTTATGGACAATAGGTCATTGTTGCCTTGTAATGGATGTTCCCAATCCTTAAAGCGTTCTCCACGAAAATCGGATTCGGTAAACTTGTAGCGCTGGAGCATTGTTCCCATGGCCCCATCCAATACCAGAATACGCTCCTGAAGTATGTCTTGAATTTTTTTCATATTAACCCCTATGTGCAATATTAAAAGCTGCACAGATTTAATGTTAACTAAGAAAGGGAATGTTGGACGAAAACTTGATCCTTGTTATCTGCCACCTCATGATAGAGTGATAGAATGTAGCACCTTCTTTACAGGAAAGGGTTGCCAAGGTTTCATAGGGTCTAGTCCCTCCACCTTTCTTGATAACGATTTCAATTTTTAAATGAACTGGTACAAAGTAACGTCAAGGTACTCTTAAATGCAAACAATCCCATGCTTTTTTAACATATAGCCTAAACGAAAAACCCTCTAACAAATTTTGTTAAAGGGTTAAAATTCAAATAAGAACAGAAAATCGATATTATAATATGCTCTGGACCACTTCTTTTTTAGCTTCTTTTTTGGTACCGTCAAAACCTTGAACCCCACCTACTGTGGTATATTTCATTACATAGCGCTTATCCGGATTTATAACTTGATACGCATATTGGCACATGACCGCGGCCTCGTGAAAACCGGATAGAATCAACTTTAATTTGCCCTCATACGTATTCACATCGCCAATAGCAAATACTCCGGGAATATTGGTTTGGTAGTCCTTGGCATTGTTTACCTTAATTGCGTTTTTTTCAATTTCAAGGCCCCAATCCCCAATAGGTCCTAATTTTGGCGATAAGCCAAACAGAGGGATAAAATTGTCCGTCTCCACATAGGTTTCACCTTTGGACGCATCATTATGCTTTATAACCACGGCTTCCAAATGTTCGTCCCCGTATAATTTTTTTACCTCGGCTTCCGTATAGAGCTTTATTTTTCCTAGTTTGGCCAATTCCGATGCTTTTTCAACTGAGTCCAATGCCCCTCTAAACTCATTTCTACGATGAACCAAAGAGACCTCAGAGGCAACATCGG
>JBCCUY010000509.1:0-2088 GCA_039196145.1 Bacteroidota bacterium | reverse complement strand
TGCCAATGTGCCCGTGTAAAAGGTGCTTCGGGTTTAGCTCCAGGGTGGTATCCATTACGTCCAAGGCCCCATCAATATCCCCTTCTTCTGTCCACGGCTCCCCATAAAAGGGCATTAGGGCATCCCCCATGAAGACCACCTCCAGCTCTGGAAAATGTGCTAGCAGGGCATCTTCTGTTTCGCCACCTGAAACGGGAATCAGTTCAATTTCGGATCCGCCAATATGAATCCTTCTTCTTGTACTAATAATACTATCCGGGGCGTAATGGCCGACCCAATGAGCTTTAAAACCAAAACCCCGAAATTGATGATAGCTATGATTCTTAAGGACTCGTTCAACAGTACCATGGAAGTTTTCCCTTCCATAAAAAGTAAAGGTCGAATCCAACGATTTGAAGTAGGAATGTCCTCCAACGTGGTCCCAATGGGCATGTGTAATAATTGCATTTCTCAAAGGGGGCAGGTTAGGGTAATGCTCCATTAAAAATTCATGGCCTGCTTTGAGGCTAAAAGGTTGGGTTCCTGCATCTATGGAGATCAGTTCTTTCCCATCCTTGGAGACCACAAAATGAAGATCTGAAAAACCAAAACCCCGAAGTGCAAATAACCTTCCATGAACCACTTCCTCAATAGATGGTTTTGGGGCAAAAAGGAGTCCCTTTTCCTTCGTGGTGGAAAACCAGCCTGAAAAAAGTTGTTTCGGCACATAATCCGTATAGCCGCTCTTTGCAAGATAGGCGTCCGCCAGATCCTGCTTGCCATCTTCCAAATACAATTTGGACCTATGATGGTAGACTTCACGATAAAAACCAGGGGTAGGTTCCAATTCGGGATGTGATTCAAGCCAGCGAAGGTTGACCATGGCCTCTTTTCGCTTATTAAAGAACTTGGGAACTTGAGCATAAACAATTCCCGAGGCCCAATACACAAGAGGGTTGTCATCCGACAATGCCTTTGCCTCCTCAAGAATCCCAAATGTATTCTTGATCCAGCCAATTCTTGAAAGAATGCCGACTCGTTCGGCATAGCTCGCCCGTAACAGTGCATAGGCCGAAAGGTAACTTGATTTGGCCCGATCACTCATTCGTGAGGAGAAGCGCTCAATGATGCTTTCAAAATAAGGTATTCCATAATCCTGCTGATTGGAAGCGATGTAGGCATTGGTCAACAAAAAAACTGGATTAGGGTCTTCTATAGGTCCATACGACAATACGGTTTCGTAAAAAGCGATATCCGCATGGAAGCTTCGGTCGTTTTCGTGCTGTTTAAAAGTGCTAAATGGCTCGGAAGGCAACAAGGATTCCGTTAAGCCAACCTTGCCCACTACTTCCTCCACATTTGTAGCCTTGTTGTTCAATGGCTCAGTAACGGTACTACAGGCATGAAATAGACCAACAAATAATAGCAATGGGTAACTAAATGATTTCATTTGAATGAATTTTCAAGTTGTATATACAACATTTATAGTAATTTTTTTACTCCCTAATCAAGTCAATCACCTTTGGCTCAGCCTCTCTAAGGAACTCATTGGTAACCTTAAGAAGTTTTTCTGGTTTGTCCATATGGACAAAATGTCCTGAATCCTCAATGATGTCCAACTGGGCGTTTGGCAATTTTTCAGCTAAAAGTTTCCCTAGTTTGACATTGATGAATCGGTCATGTCTACCCCAAACAACCAGTACAGGTTGATGGATTTCATGAATTCTTCTTTCCAAATAAGCCTGACCGGGCGCATTGTTCTGAAAATAGGACAGGAATGCATTTTGCGTTGATTTGTTGTAACCGTCTTTCAAGAATTCTTCCAATACATCCTTAGGGATATTACTACCCTTATAGAACCCTTTATTGTAGGCTATTTTGGCTGAAATTTTTGGAAACCACCTGATTAAAGCTTTTGCTCGAATTGAGTTTTTACGGGCAAAACTTCGTACTTCCCATGAAGAATATGCGCTTGTGGGGAACGGAATGCCGTCCATGACCACTGAGCGACCAATTCGGTTTGGGTTTTCCAGCCCCATGATCAATGCTGGTGAAAGCCCAATATCAGTTGCCATAATCTGCGCCTCATCTATATGGAGGGTATCCAAG
>JBCCUY010000508.1:0-2090 GCA_039196145.1 Bacteroidota bacterium | reverse complement strand
CCATGACCAACCAATGTTTATATCCCACTAATTTCATCACCACCCAGAAATGGTTCCGGCAGTTTTTGGACTATCGTTTTGCTGATTTCGGCACTTATGAGGACGCTATAGTCCTTGAGCATTCGTTTCTAAACCATAGTGTATTGACCCCAATGCTCAACGTGGGCCTAATTACACCCCAAGAAGTAATTGATAACGCCCTGGAATATGCCCAAGAAAACGGAATCCCGATTAACTCCACCGAAGGCTTTGTAAGACAGGTAATAGGCTGGCGGGAATTTATTAGGGGCATTTATGAAAGTCGTGGAACCAACCAACGAACGTATAACTTTTGGGGGTTTTCCAAAAAGATTCCCAGTGCTTTTTATGATGGCTCAACAGGGATATACCCTATCGACCAAACCATTAAAAAAGTACTGCAGACAGGTTATTGTCATCATATTGAACGCCTAATGGTACTGGGAAACTTCATGATATTATGCGAGTTTGACCCAGATGAAGTTTACGGTTGGTTTATGGAATTGTTCATTGATGCCTATGATTGGGTTATGGTTCCCAATGTTTACGGAATGAGTCAATTTGCTGATGGGGGATTAATGGCTACCAAACCATATATCAGTGGTAGCAATTATCTGATGAAAATGAGCAACTACCCAAAGGGAGCATGGCAAGCAATTTGGGATGGGCTTTTCTGGAGGTTTATGGACAAGCATCGGTCCTTCTTCCTGAAAAACCCAAGGTTGGGTATGTTGGTACGAACATTTGATAAAATGAATGCGGAAAAAAAGGCCATGCACCTTAAGAATGCGGAAGCTTTTTTAACCGGACCTATTTTTCAGAAATAAATGGCATTTAAGGAAATCCTTCGCATAGAAAAAGACCTAGTTTAGGATGTCAATACAGCTCAAGACAAAAACCAAAGACCATAAAATTGTTCTCCACCAGTTTTTATGGACCAAAGCACGTAGTATTTTCTCGTTGGCATTACCCCTTGAAATTGTATCATGAAGTGGAATGAAAGTCAAAAACGTATGCAACCATACCAAAATTACCAACCCTAAACCAATTCCACTAAAAAAGGACAGTGTCTTAATAGCTTGAAAGACAGCTATTCCCAATTGCACTAACATCAAGGGCCCCACTATGTAGGCCATTAAACGCGTATAATGGGTGTGCCACCTTATAAGATTGGCAGAAGTAAAAAAAAGGAAGCTTGGGTAGATAATCAGTTGGGTCATCCAAATAAGGACTAGGAGTCCAAAATCAACAACAAGCCTTACTATTTCAAAGGTCATTTAGAGATGTTTGGTGATTTTTGAACTTAGCGGTTTGGTAAAAGAATAATAATAGTCAATAAGCTGGCCTTTAGGGCCCACAAGGTATTTTTGAAAGTTCCACTGAACCTTCGAGCTTTTCCTCCGATTCAATTTCTTTGAGGTCAACCAATCATACAATGGATGTTGCTCATGTCCTTTCACATTGAGTTTTTCAGTTAACAAAAAAGTAACTCCAAAATTACGCTCACAAAAGTTTTGGATTTGGGAAGCATCACCAGGTTCTTGACTTCCGAACTGATTGCACGGAGAGCCAATCACCACCAATTTGTTGGGATATTTGTCACTTAACTGCTGTAAATCCTTATACTGCGGCGTAAATCCACACTCAGAAGCTACATTGACAAACAGTATGTGTCTCCCCTTGAAGTTTGATAAGTCGATTGGAGCACCTTCAAGGCTATTAACAGGAACATCGTAGATCGACGTCAATTCTTTTGGCTTTTTGGCGGGAGTGGTTTTTATTTTTCCAACAGTCCTCATATGGTTTTAAAATCTTTTAAATTTCCAATACTCATTCAAAAATAACAATTTGTTTAATATTTTAAACTAATTGTTAAACAAAAGTATAGTCAGCGACAAGATAGAGTACACTTTTCTCATCCAAATTTTGAGATGCTATTAACCTTTGAGAGACCCTTTAGGTCGTTCTTTGGAATAAAAGCTCCTGCTTCCTTTATGGCAAAGGCCCAAACCTTTTAACCAACACTTTTAGACCTTCATGTAGAAGTTGTTGCGCAGTCCCTAGCATTACAT
>JBCCUY010000507.1:0-2094 GCA_039196145.1 Bacteroidota bacterium | reverse complement strand
ACACCAAAATGGGCGCAAAGCGGCGGAACGGATTCGCTGTTGATTCGATTTGACGACCCTAAACTCAAACAACGAATCTTAAAAGAGACCAAGAACAATATTAGGCGCCGAGGCGGGCCGGAATCTTTATTGGTAGTAGTTACCGCGAACCCAAACTATCGTAACAAAACATTGCTTCAAATTGCCCAAGAGTTAAACCTGTCCCCGGAAGAAGCTGTATATAAAGTGTTGCGAACAAAAGGAATTGTAAGGGTGGCATCATTTAATATGTCCAACTATGACATTCAGCAGTTCATGAAAATGGATTGGGTAACCACAGGTTCCGATGGGAATACTGGACACCCCAGAAAGTATGGCTCGTTTCCTAGAAAATACAACAAATATGTAAAAGAGGACCGGATTTTGGATTTGCCCAATTTTATCAAAAATAGCTCGTCCAAAACTGCTGAAATCTTTAAAATCCCAAATAGGGGAAAACTTAAGGAAGGATATTTTGCAGACATTATTTTATTCAATCCACAGACTTTTAGAGATCGGGCTGATTATAAAAATGCTTTTCACTATGCAGAGGGGCTGGAGTATTCCATCATTAATGGAAAACTCGCAGTTGAAAAAGGAGAGTATACCAATGGCCTATTCGGGAGGGTTTTAAGAAAAAACAATGTAAACTAGATCAAAAGACAAAACAGAATGGAAAAGATGAAAAGATACTTTCTATTTATTCTGGGCACTATACTTGTAGCAGGCTGCAAGGGGAAACCCAAAAAGGAAATAGTAATTCATGGTGAAACCAAAACGGACATTGTCACCACGATTATTCAGGAAGAGGATAATTTTTACCATATAGACTTTGAAAACTACCCGAGTTCGGACAAATCCTTACCAATTGGAGTTTTCGATTCTGGAACAGGAGGATTGACCGTGCTAAAGGCCATTATTAACTATGACGAGAACCACAATGGGTCACATGAAAGAGGAGGGGATGGTGAACTCGATTTTAAGAAAGAAGCCTTTATCTACCTAGGGGACCAGGCCAATATGCCCTACGGAAATTATTCCAGTGTGGGAAAGGTAGACCTGCTTAAGGAGCATATTATTAAGGATGCTCAATTTCTCTTGGGAAACAAATACTATTCAAACCGTTTGGACCACTCACCAAACATGGATAAAAAACCAGTCAAAGCTTTGGTCATCGCGTGCAATACGGCAACAGCTTATGGCAAGAATTACATCGAAGAATTTTTGCAAAAAGCGAATCTTGATATCAAGGTCATTGGAGTTATAGACGCGGGTGTAAGGGGAACTTTGGATGGAATAGGTAAGGACGAGGATGCCATAGTGGGCGTACTGGCCACTGCAGGGACGGTGGCTTCAAAGGGATATCGTAATACTTTGTTGCAACTTAAGGATAAAATGGGCTACACTGGAAAAATTGAGGTGTTTTCCCAAGGAGGCGTTGGAATCGCCGAGGCCGTTGACGAAGACCCTGATTATTTTGACAAAAATCTAAGAAAACCACGAGATGCCTATAAAGGGCCCAGCTTGCAGGGGGAACTCAAAATTGAACGTACCCTGTTTGATATCTATAATTTCGATTTCGATGATAGCAAAATGCTTTGTGACAGCGAAAAGAGTGATGATTGTTCCATCCTTCAAATTAATGATGCAGAAAATTATGTGCGCTACCATCTGGTTACGCTTATGGAACAGATTCGGCAATCCAATACCACAAACCAATTGAAATCCTTGATTTTAGGCTGCACACACTATCCTTATATGACTGAGGAAATCGAAAAGGTGCTTGGCGAGCTTTATAACCATAAATCAAAAGATGGAGATTATTTATATCGACCCTATATGGTTGAGAAAATTGCCTTGGTGGATCCGGCCGTGGACACTGCCAAGGAGCTTTTTGCCCACCTAAAAGAGCAGTCTCTTTTTAGTGCCAATGGCAAGATGGAGGAGAGCGAGTTTTTTATCAGTGTGACCAACAGGGACAACAAGGCAAATGTTATAGATAGCTTGGGCCGTTTTCCTTACGACTTTAAATACGGAAGAAACGCTGGCGAGATCCAGCAATATGTGAAGATGGTT
>JBCCUY010000506.1:0-2102 GCA_039196145.1 Bacteroidota bacterium | reverse complement strand
GAATTATGGTTGATTAATTTTTGAAGGATTCCATAAGGAATACTAAAATTTATTCAGTAATGGCTTTTTAATTTGGTTATTCAAAATTTAGTTCCATTAAGTTTTCTACGAACGATCAACAAAAGCCCTTTTTTATCAAGTCACTGAATTTGAAGCTAATGGAAACTATAGTTGATTTTTATCAACAGTGCACCTTTAAAAGAATTGTACCTTTGCATTCTACCAATCTAAATCTTGAACAATGAAAGTAGCTATAGGAAATGACCACGCCGGTACCGACTACAAACTGGCCATTATTGGGTTGTTGAAATCCAAAGGAATAGAGGTCATCAATTACGGAACTGATGGAACCGATAGTGTAGATTATCCAGATTTTGTACATCCAGTGGCCAATGATGTGGAAAGTGGCGAAGCGGACCTGGGCATTGTCATCTGTGGCAGCGGTAATGGTGCCAGTATGACCATCAACAAACACCAAAACGTTAGGGGCGCCTTATGTTGGAGCAAGGAAATCACGGCCTTGGCCAGGGAACATAACGATGCCAACATTCTTAGTTTACCCGCCCGGTTTATTGCCCTGCCACAGGCCTTGGAAATGGTAGAAACCTTTTTGAACACCGAATTTGAAGGCGGCCGACACGAACGCCGTATAGAAAAAATACCTTGCCGATAGGGAAATTGTTAACCTATGGGCCATCACCATCATAACGGACATTCCCATTCCCATACTGATTTAAAGGGGAGAAATCTCCTTATTTCAATTCTACTCAATGTCCTAATTACGGTTTCCCAAGTGGTGGGCGGGATTATTTCGGGCAGTCTGGCCCTTTTGTCGGATGCACTTCACAATTTTAGCGATGTCCTCTCTTTGGTCATCAGTTATATTGCCACTTTGTTGGGAAGAAAAAAAGCTTCCAAAAACAAAACTTTTGGTTATAAACGGGCTGAAATCCTAGCAGCTTTTATCAACGCGGCAACCTTAATGGTGGTTGCGGTAATTTTAATGATTGAGGCTGTGGAGCGCTTCTTTGAACCTCAGGAAATAGAATCCAATCTGGTGATTTGGTTGTCTTTGATTGCTATTCTGGGCAATGGTTTTAGCGTGTTGCTGTTGCGAAAAGATTCCGAGGATAATATGAATATGAAATCGGCCTATTTGCATTTGCTTACGGATATGATGGCCTCGGTAGCGGTTTTGGTGGGTGGATTGTTAATGAAATTCTATCTGATATTTTGGGTAGATGCCCTGCTCACTTTGGCCATTGCCCTGTATTTGATCTATATGGGATACGATTTACTGAAGGAATCCACCAAGGTATTGATGCTATTTACACCCAGAACCATAGAAGTCCAGGAAATAGTGGAATCCATTTGCACCCTGGAACCGGTAAAAAATGTACATCATGTCCATATTTGGCAATTGAACGAGGATGAAATTCATATGGAGGCGCATATCGATTTTAAGGAAGATATTCGCTTATCTGAGTTTGACAAAATTTTGGAGGATATTGAAGAACACGTATACCATAAACATGGCATCAACCATGTGAACATTCAACCCGAGTTTGATAAATGTGATTCCAAAAGTGTAATTGTGCAGGATTAATGGAAATACAACTTAAAACCTTTGACGAACTTACCACAACGGAACTCTACCAACTCTTGGAACTGCGAAGTGCGGTTTTTGTGGTGGAACAGGATTGCGTATACCAAGATGTAGACGGGAAGGACCAAAAAGCTATCCATGTGTTGGGGAAAAAAGACAATCAATTAGTGGCTTACACCCGAATGTTCGGGCCTGGGGATTACTTTGAGAACCCAAGTATAGGTCGCGTCGTTGTGGAAAAAAACCAGCGCCAGTATGGATATGGGAAGGTAATTATGGAAGCTTCCATTCTAGGTTTGGAAACCAGATTTCCAGGAGAGACCCTAGAGCTTTCGGCCCAAACGTATTTACTAAAATTTTATAATAGTTTGGGCTTTAAAGAAACCGGAGAGCCATATTTGGAGGATGGGATTCCACATGTGAGGATGGTAAAGCAAAATTAATACCCTATGAATTACCAAACTTTTCAACCGCATCCAGATTTGGCCTCTTTAAT
>JBCCUY010000505.1:0-2104 GCA_039196145.1 Bacteroidota bacterium | reverse complement strand
TTTTAATCGCATTTCATTTCATGTTTCTTGACTTGAATTAGTATAACTCCATTTTCTCCACCATCGCCATAAAGATGTTTAGCTCCTAAATCATCTTTTTTGAAAACGGCATAAATCGTATCAATATCATCTTTATATAAAATCAAATTACATTTTTTCAATGAGTCATAGGTGATTAATTCTCCGTTTAGGACTAATGATGGTTTATTGCTCATAAATCCCTTATCTTTTAAATTTTCGATGTAGTCTACGAGAAACTTTTTTTTTGAATTTTTGTCACTTAACAGGTATGGATTATGACTGCAACTCAATAATGAAATTGCCAGTAAAACAAGACCTATCTTTTTCATCGATTGTCGATTTTCCACCTTGCTGCTATCGTCTGCATAAAGATAACCCATTTAAAAAGCCCAAGATTGGAGCTAAGAAGCTAACCTATTCCTTAAATCCCTCTCCAAAGAATTCGGCTATACTTAACTCAAAATAGGCTGATATTCGTTGAATAGTGCTAAACTTTGGGTCCCAACGGCCCGTTTCAACTCTTCCAAAATGGATTCCTGTATCATTGTATGCATCTTCCTGGGTAAGATTCCGCTCTTCTCTTAAAGTCTTAATTCGCCTAGCTAGCTGTTCAAGAAAATCAACATTATGGTCGTCCTTTTGTTGCATACGACGGCAATGTCAATAATTAGCACATTGAAATTAATGACGTTTACGTCATTTTTAGTATTTTTGAGATACCCCAGTCCAACAATCCAAATCACAATAACCTACTATGCCCACACATCTGCTCCGTACCCTCAACACCTTTTTGGCCCAAAGTCTATACCCTGGCCTGGAGATCTGCTTTGCCGCCCACCATACCGTTTCCCATGCCAATGGCCAACCCCTTAACCAGGTATTCAAGGGCCAAAGCCGTATCCGCCTTACCGCCGCCCCGGACCATGGCCTGCCCTCCCTACAGGTGTTGGACAATCTGGTATTCGACTTTGCCTTTCAATTTCAACCGACCGCCACCCAAGAATACCACCAGGGCAGCATGCTGCACCTGCCCCGCCCCTTAGATCAGGGCCTGTTCCAAATAGATGCGGACCAACTCCTGCTATCCTTTAGGATAGATGCCCCCAACCCCGAACATCGGGTGCAGGTGGTACAGACCTATTACGGGGAGTTCCAAGCCAACTATGTCCATGATCTGGTGCAACCGCAGTAGGGGCAAGCCCCTTTATTGTATATTTGCAGTAAACGATACGTATGCGCATCCGGGCAGAGATCACCAGCAAGTACATTAAGGATACCGACCGCCAAGTGGCCCTCGTGGCCAATGCCCTGGCCCACCCGTTGCGCATGGCCCTAGTGCGCTACCTCAGCACCAAAAATTGTGGCGAGGGCGTGGACAATGTTACCTGCAACAAAGACCTGGTACAACTTTTTGATTATTCCCAGAGCACCATTTCCCAACACGTAAAGATCCTTAAGGAAGCCGGACTTTTTATCACCGAAAACAAGGACAAATTCACCTTTTACACCCTCAACAAACCGCTTTTGGAGGAATTCCGCGATGCCCTAAAGCTGTAGCGCCCAACTATTAATTTGCTGTTAAATCCCATTTTGGTCTCTTGGTTTTAATTAAATTCGTTTATCGCTTATTAACGATGTGTAACTAAAACCCTATCCCATGATTCAAAAAACGACACTCTTTTTGGCCTTGTTGGTCGCCACCCAAAGCTGGGGGCAAATAGCCCCTTTGGAGCCTGCAAAGGCCCACTACAAAACCTTACAACAACTGAGCGCCGCACCCAACCCGGAACGGGCGGAGCTGGACGAGATCAGCTTTCCGGCCTCGGAGTATAGCAGCGGCAGCCTCATCTACACCATGGCCGCCCCGGCCTACCTCTCGCCCCAGCAGGTAGATCAACTAAAACAAAGTGTGCAGTACCCGGCCATTAGCTCGGACCAGACCCGCGCAGAACTGGACTTTCTATTGGACTGGCAAAAAAAACGTACCAAGGCCCAGGTGGACCGTTCCGTAAATTTCTTGGCGCCCATTGGGTATTGGCCCCATGCCGCGGTGCTTAAAAACCATGAGCGCTACGCGGAAAAC
>JBCCUY010000504.1:0-2118 GCA_039196145.1 Bacteroidota bacterium | reverse complement strand
CATCAATCAGCTTCCCAATAATTCCACATCAGCCAGCATACTAGAAAATACGCAAGTAGTCTACAGCCTAAACAATGAAAAAGGCTATGACGAATTAGTCAAAAGGCTCAACCTTTCAAGCCACGATTTAAACCAATTAAAGTCCATCAAAAATAATCTTTCCGGACCACGGAAGTATACCGAAATGTTTATCAAAATCGGAAAGGAAAGCAACATCTTCCGGTTGGAAGTGCCGAAGGAAGTGTATGCCGCCTACCTGACCGATGGAAAAGAAAACGAGACCATAATGGCCATTTTTAACAAGACAAATAATATGGAAGAAGCCATAAAACAATTCACATCTAAATCACAATAATTATGAAGACAAAAATCTTAATCATCGCAACAGCAATCATCTTTTTATTGCCTGCACGCGCTGCGTGCCAGGGAATGCCTGTATATGACAACACCAACTTTATCAGTTTGGCAAAGTCGCTCATTGAATCGGCAAAACAGACCTCACAATTGCTACAAACCGTCGAATTTCTAAAGCAACAAAAAGAAAATCTCGAAAAAGTAGCAGGCGTCGTTCAAAATCTCAACGCTGTCAGTAAGATTGCCCAAAATCATCAGCAACTTTTCAGTCTGGTTCAAAATGACCTCTCGGATATTCTGAATTCGCCTTATATCAAACCTAAAGAAATCAATAGGATTTCAAACTCATTTACCGAACTCTTGGACAATTCGCTTGAAACAGCACAATTCATTGATGACATCCTTTCCAGCGACTTCCTAAAAATGACCGATGCAGAACGTTCAGAAATCCTTAAAACCAAGGAACAGGAATCCAAAGAAATGATTTCAAGGGTGCGCACCAAAACCAAACGCTATGAGGATATTATTTCCTTCAGGAAAATGCAGGATAAAATCAATAACCGCGAAACCGAGTACTAATCAATGTCAATAGGGCTGGAATATATCGACACGGTCTTTCAGACCATACAGAACAGTAGCTTTTCGCAATACACCATTGCCGGAATGAAAACGCTTGCCGTGTTGTTTTTTCTGGTCAATATTTTAAAGAAATACAATGAAGGTATTGCCAATAACGATGGCTACACTTGGGGATTGAGTCCAGGGGAATTGGCCAAAAACTTTGCGATTGTATTGATAGTCATTTTCTCAACGCAAGTTTTAGGCTTCTTCGATGCTATTTTGGTTTCGATTGAATCGCAATATCGAGGTACAGCCCCTGCGTTGCTTCCTTTGCAGATGCAGGATATTCCAATCGAAGAAGAAATCAACTTTATCGAAGCAGCTCAAGCAGCAATGGCTTTACTGTATGAAGCCTTAGTGACACCTCTGTTTGGCTTTAAGATTCTGGCTTTTATCGTTGGAATTATTTTGTGGCTATTGGACCTTTTCATCTACCCATTATTCTTAGCCGAACGATTTTTCCTGTTGGGCATAATGCAAGCCTTTTTTCCTCTGGTAATTAGTTTGGCCGTATTTGAAAAGTTCCGTTCGTTGGCTTATACCTTTTTCAAATTGTATGCAGCAGTCTATATGTTGGTGCCGGCATTCTTCCTGGTCAACATTTTCGTCAATACGCTTTATACTGAAATCAACACGAATTTCTGGACAGGTCTCTTTGGAACTGATGTTGGCCAAGGCTTTTTTGCACCAGTTGTTCAATTAGGTTCGGTTGGCTTTATCGTGTTTTTGAAATTCAAATTGTATAAACGTGCTACATCTTTTACGCTTAGACTTTTTACCAACTAATTATGAAAACACCTTACAAAAATATTTACAGCGTCTTAAAGCTGAACCGCTTTATTGTTTTGGCAGTCGTTATTTGTTCTTTACTGTCCAGCAGTTTTGCTATTTGGATGGCATTTAAGACCGAAAAGGATGCGCTAAATAGTGCTTTTGCCATCAATACCGATGGTAGTATTATCCCATTAAAGCTTGTAACACAAAAGGAAAATTTTAGGGTTGAAGCGCTTGCACATTTGGAACTCTTCCATACCTATTTCTATAATATCGATGCCAGCAATTACGAGCGAAATCTTGAAAAGGCACTATGGTTGGCAAACAGTTCTGTCGATAATCTCTACCGACAGAAAAAGGCTGATGGTG